>CAYNWG010000095.1:0-2549 GCA_964400865.1 uncultured Pseudomonadales bacterium | reverse complement strand
CTTGTCTAACACTCCAATAAATGACGAGATCGGCGGAATAGTTTCTCATGGTGTTCAGGGGAGATATTTTCTACTACTGGTCCCCGTTGCGTTTCTATTCGTGGGTTATCTCAAACAATCAAAATTTGGAAAACCACTGCTCTATGGACTGTTTGGTTTATTTATTGCATATAGAATAATCTACGCCGTGTTTCTTCGGTATTACGATTATCAGTCTAATTACGACTTCGTCACTGAGCATCAGACAATCGATCAGTCTGAAATTGTCGGCGCCATTGATTCTGCCCTTGAAATAGAAATGAGCGTGCTACCAAATCGTAAGATCAAAGGCTTTACGCTTGGGCCCATCGCCATTGCAGAAAAGAAAGGCGTCCGAATGCCATATGAATATTCTGTCAGAAGTGGTGCCTGTACGGAAACTGGAGAGTTATTAGTGCGTGATTATGTGATGAATAGACACTACCACACAACTCAATTAGAAGTAGTTTTTCGTGAAAAAGCAATCAGCGCTGCTGACAATACGCAGTACTGTGTCACAATCAAACCATATGCGCAGTACTCTCAGGAGACTCTGAACTATCAGTATTTGGGTAGATCCGCTCTCCTCAGTGCCACAGCTGCGTATTTGAGATAACGTAATCACAATATGAAAAAATCCTTCCGTTCTGCACTGTTACTACTTGGATTCAATCGACCTGAAAAGATGAGGTTCTTTTTGAATGCTCTCGTTCCAACACAACTCAAGAATCGCAACCTCTACGTTTCGGTCGATGGCCCCAGAAATGACTCAGAAAAGCCGCTGGTACAGGAAGTTATCACTCTCATTAGAGAATATGCCGCACAGCATCAATTGCCAATTACCGTATGGACAGAAAAAAATAATCTTGGCTGCAAACTCTCAGTTTCCGGTGCAATTAGCAAAGTACTGAACCAAGAAGAAACTGTCATCGTCTTGGAAGATGATTGTGTCCCGTCCGCTAGTTTTATTCCATTTTGTGACACGTTACTTGAGAGATATCTAGACGATACCAGCGTCATGCACATATCAGGAAGTAATCTACGGCATGAACCGGTAGACATTCAAGCAAGTTACTATTTTTCAAACTATCCGCTTATTTGGGGATGGGCGACATGGAAAAGGGCTTGGAAAGATTACGACCCACAGATCAAAACTTGGAATGACCATAAAGCGGAATTTATGAAATTAACCAATTTTCCAAACACAGCTAAAAATTGGGCACTCAAGCTTCAAAGAGCCAGGGATAATAGCCTAGACACTTGGGATTTTCAGTGGTTGTATACAATCTTAATCAATCAGGGTGCATGCGTCACACCTAAGTTCAATATGGTTCAAAACATTGGTTTTGATCAGTCAGCTACACACTCATTTGCTCGATTTGTTTCATCCCCATACTCTAATCTTCCCCGTTTGGAAAGCGATCAGACAATGCAGCATCCCAAAAAGATCATTTCAGATACACAGCTTGATAAAGCCTATGAACTAACATTGGATAGATATACATTTTTTCGTTTGAAGGATTTCATTTACCATAACATCTTACGAAAACACTAGCAAAGTACTTTCTAATGATCAATTCGCGATGGTTTTCTGCAGTAGAGCAGCCCGATGTGTTTAAAAATATCATACTTGCTTCTTTCAATTTGAAATCCCTTCTGACTCATGAATGCTTGTAATCGTATCGAATTATTTTTCTCATCAGTAAAAATATCGTGATATTCAACTATGGCTACTCGGATTGTTGACCAAAAACTTTCTGGTAGCGAATACAATATTTCAAATTCAGAACCTTCGCAATCAATCTTGAGATATGTAGGTCTAATTGATTTCATTACAGAAAAGAAATTTGAGGCTGCTATGACAAGTGAAGTTTTCGTTTCATAGTGTTCTTTGTTTGATGTCCCGGCGTACATTGAGGTGTCTCCGGCCGGCTTGTCAGTTCGGATATAAAAGTTTGCCACTGCCGAATGAGCAGCTAAACCAAAAGGAAAGAGTAAAATATTCTTCACGGCGTTCAGTCGCGTGTTTGTTTGAACTAGTTTTCGTAGGCTCCCAATAGGCTCAAAAGATAAGACTGAGCCTAAGTGAGCTTTCTTTGCTGCATAGATAGAAAAATCGCCAATATAAGCACCTATATCAATTACAATATCATTTGGAAGAATTTCATACCCCGGTTTGTCGTACATCCTTTTTATAAATACTTCATCTAAAGTTCCTATGTCCTCTGGGCCACCCCTACAAGAATATTGCAGTCCAGACCGTAAGGAATACACAACTTGCCTTGAGTGTAAACGAAAGGTGTTGAGATACGCTTGAATAAAATTTTTGTAAACGAAAGGGTAGAGCAGTACTCTCTGGAAAATAAACAGCAAAACATGCAACCAATTGATTTGTATTTTTTTATTCTTCATGACATCAACTCACTTTCTCTCCCGCCTTACTAAATGCTGGATGTAGTAATACAATCAGTTTTTCTGGAGCAATGAATACAAATGTCGCTTGCAAAAGTGAGCGGAGCACATCAATCATC
>CAYNWG010000094.1:0-2675 GCA_964400865.1 uncultured Pseudomonadales bacterium | reverse complement strand
ATTGATTATGGCCATACCAAGTTAACCCATTCTGACCCAGTGATACATCTTTCCCTCGTTTTATTTTTTTGTTACGATTACTCTCGTAGTTTAAACTCGGCTGCCTGCCATCTGCCCGTTGGTTTTTTTAGTCACTGTTTTTCTGTGTTACTATTCATGTAGTACGAAAGGTTTTTTTGATGCCAAAAGACAAAATTTTCCACCTGATCAAGCTAGAAGAACAGCGCCAACTTGATAAAATTGGCTTAATTCCATCTGAAAATGCGGTTTCTCCGGATGTTGCGGGAGTCCTCTCGTCTTGTTTGTCCAACAAATATGCCGAGGGTTTTCCAGGAAGAAGATACTATGAAGGAAACCAGATCATCGATCAAATTGAGGTTTTGGCTCAGGAGAGAATTAAACAATTGTTTTCTGTACCGTATGTGAATGTGCAAGCATATTCTGGGTCGCCAGCTAACTTGGCGATCTACTTTGCATTAATGGAACCTGGAGAGACATTGTTGGGGCTCAAGCTGGCGATGGGCGGACATCTCACTCATGGTCACCCAAAAGTAACCGCTTCTGGTAAATTTTTTAACGCCGTACAGTACGGTGTAACTGAGAACGCGCGAATAGATTTTAGTGAAGTAGAGAGATTGGCGTTAGAACACAAACCAAAAGTGATTGTTGCGGGTAACACCGCATATCCTTTTGAACTCGAGTTTGAGAAATTTAGAAAAATCGCTGATAAAGTTGGAGCATGGCTGGTGGCAGATATTTCTCATGTTACGGGGCTAGTGATTGGTGGCGAGCATCAATCTCCTGTACCTTATGCAGATGTGATTATGTCTACCACCCATAAAACTTTTCGTGGTCCTCGTGGGGCAATGATACTCGTAACCGACCGTGGTTTGAAACGAGATCCAGACTTGGGTAAAAAAATCGACTCAGCGATTATTCCTGGGTTGCAGGGTGGGCCACACAACGCCACTACTGCGGCAATTGCCATCGCCACAGCAGAAGCCACAAAACCTGAATTTAAGCTTTATGCCAAACAAATCAAGAAAAATGCTCAAGTGTTAGCGAAGACCTTAATAAAAGAGGGTATAAAACTAGTTGGCGGTGGTACAGAAACACATCTGATGGTCGTTGATTTGAGCTCATTTGGACCTGGTCTGGGTCTGCAAGTTGCGTACGCACTTGATGTAGCAGGAATCTATGCCAACCGTAATACTGTGCCCACAGAGCCGAGTTCGCCGTTTTACCCTTCTGGTTTGCGGATAGGTACACCGCTGGTTACCACTCGGGGAATGAAAGAGCCCGAAATGGAGCAGATTGGTCGGTGGATTGCCACAGTTGTTAAGCACACTACCAACAAACAACTTCCAAAGGATATCAAGCAACGCAGAGCATTTATTAAAGAATTCAAAACTTGGGCAGATCAAGATCAGTTGCTCAAGCAAATTTGCTCAGAGGCTAAGACAATGGCGAGCGAGTTTCCACTATTCACTTGGGGGTAGTTGGTTCTTTGTGGCGTGTATTAAACAAAGCCCTCGAGCATTTTCTAAGGAAACAATTTTTTCTTTTTGCCAAATAATGATTTTAAATCCTTGTTTCTCTAGGATTTGAGTTAATTCCAAAAGAGAATTCTTACCCGATGGATGAAACTCGACCCAGAGTTGTTGAACTAAGTAAAGAGTCTCTCTAGATTCCTTGAGTATCAGTAACTCAGCTCCTTCAATATCTAGTTTGATTAAGTCGACTGGTTGAGTAATCAGTGAACTTAAAGTAATGGTTTCCACCTCGTGCGTTTCAGTGAGTTTATCACCATTCCATGCTTGGGGTGTCAGATTGGCATTGAGTTGCCACTGCTTATCCGGTAGGTGGTAGAGAGGGGTAGTACCAGTCTGGTTTGAAAGGGCAAATGGTAAAATTGTAACTCGATCTTCTAAGCGGTTATTCCACACGTTTTTTTCCAGTAAATCTCTGGTGATCGGATTAGGTTCAATGGCTAGTATTTGAGCAGTGGGAAAAATTTTGGCAAAGTATAAGGTGCTGATGCCAATGTGGGCGCCAGCATCGATGATGACTGGCGCCCGATCATCGACTTCAATTTCAGTATAATAACAGTGACCGCTCCAGATTTCTCGCTTGAGATGGTGGTATTCATCGCTATTGGTGTAGTCGATCATGTAGGGTGGTAATTTTGCAGTTGGCACATGGTATAGTGTACCTCATATGACAAAGAAAAGATTAATCGGTGCACATGTGTCTGCTGCCGGTGGCCATGACAAAGCTGTCGAACGGGCAGCGGCGATTGGCTGCAATTGCGTCCAAGTCTTTTCGGGTTCACCACGGGTTTGGCAGCGTCCGATCCTAACGGGGATTGATACCGAAAAATTGTATGCAAATCAAGCAGAATTATCTGTTAAACCAATCTATACACATGCTTTGTACTTGATTAATTTGACTGCAGATAAACCCGAAATTATACTGAAGTCAGTTGAAAGTTTAAAAAAAGAGTTGGAGTTTGATGCGTGGATCAATGGAGCGGGAGTGGTAGTTCATTTGGGGAGTCATTTGGGCAATGGTTGGGAGCAAGTTAACAGTACGTTGGTTGAAAGAATTGCCAAAGTGTTAGCAGAATCGCCTGAGGCGAGTACTTTGCTGATCGAGAATTCTGCTGGTCAGCAAGG
>CAYNWG010000093.1:0-2710 GCA_964400865.1 uncultured Pseudomonadales bacterium | reverse complement strand
CTCATTGTAAAGAGTTCTACACTTAACGCAATACTCACCATTTACATTTCGGGTTGAAATATAGTAAAGTCTGAATAAAACCCGTACTAAATCGTAATATAACGAAAGAAGGCAGTTATGACAAAATCAGCAAAAGTAAGCCCACCGACAGAAGAAACAGGTCGATCGCAAGCTGTTGCCATTGCCATGCAACAAATTGAAAAAGAATATGGCAAGGGCTCAATCATGAAAATGGGCGATCAATTAAAAGAGCTGGGTACTGTGCCAGTAATCTCCACTGGTTCGCTCTCACTCAACTTAGCTTTGGGAGTGGGTGGTTTTCCCAAAGGACGGATTGTTGAAATTTATGGACCAGAGGCATCTGGGAAAACAACTCTTTGTTTGCATGCCATTGCTGAGGTACAAAAACAAGGTGGCACTGCGGCTTTCATTGATGTTGAGCACGCACTCGATCCAGTTCGTGCCAAATTAATTGGAGTCAACTTGGATGAGTTATTAATTTCTCAACCAGACTATGGTGAACAAGCCTTAGAAATTGCGGAGACCCTTATTCGCTCAGGCGGAGTTGATATAGTTGTAATTGATTCAGTAGCTGCGTTAGTCCCAAAATCAGAAATTGAGGGAGAGATGGGCGATCACCAGATGGGTACCCAAGCCCGATTAATGTCTCAAGCCATGCGCAAACTTACTGCCGCCATCAATAAAACTAAGACTTTAGTAATATTTACCAATCAAATTCGCATGAAACTCGGTGTTATGTTTGGCAACCCAGAAACAACTTCTGGTGGTAACGCACTTAAGTTCTATGCCTCAGTTCGCCTTGATATTCGCAAGGTGGGCAACATTCAAGAAGGGGAAAAAATCGTTGGCAGCCGTCACCGAGTTAGAGTAAAGAAGAACAAGATGGCTCCCCCATTCCAAGTAGCCGAGTTTGATATGGATGATTACGGAATTTCAATTACCGGTGACGTACTTGATATTGGAGTAGAACGAAACATCGTTACCAAAGCAGGTAGCTTCTTTAAATATGAAGGAGAAGTACTGGCGCAAGGAAGAGAAGCTGCCAAGCAATATCTCGCCGAACATCCAAAAACAATTGAAGAAATTAAGCAAAAAATCTGGGATGTTATTCGCCAAGAAAGAGACAAATAATATTGATGTTTCGTTATATTTTATCATTTCTCTATGATTGACAGCGATGAGCAAACGAGATACAATACTACCATAGTAAATAACGATCTTTGTACTCAGTAATCTACTCTGATCCAGAAATATATGATTCTAGCTTTCTATTCTACTAGTTATCCATCAGCTCATTGGGGGCCTTTGGATTCTACTATTCGCTAGTGTTTTTTTCTGGTTTTCCACTTGAGAGCAGATCTGGGTTCAAAGCCTTTGGGTATGAATCAGATTAAAGAAATGGAGCACTCATGTCACTTTTTAGCAACTTATCAAGTCTTTTTGCATCTACAGATAATAAAGGTCAAAAACAAAGCAAACACACTCAACCGGACGTAAAATCAAAAATATCAGCCAAGCCAGCAACTGTTCAACCGCCAAAAGCTAGTGGAGTTACACAACCTCCTGTCGTCCCAATTCAACCAAAAGTTTCCGCGGTTCTTCCCGATGTCAGCTCTCATGACTTAGTACGTGAAGCGCAATCTAAAGCGCGTGAGATTATCGTTGAAGCTAAATCAGAAGCCTTAACTATTCGAAGTAAAGCTGAAAATGATGCTCGAGACGTCGCGCGTCAAGTTGAGGAACAACAGCGTTCTTTAGAAAATAAATTAGACAGAATCGACGCCCGATTGGAACAACTTGATACACGAGAAAAAAACCTCAACCTTCAGCAAGAGAAAGTAACTGACTCACAGAAAAAAGTAGATCAATTACAGCAACAAGCCATTAAAGAAATTGAGAATGTAGCTGGATTAACCTCTGATGAGGCCAAGCGTGAACTCTTCTCTCAACTAGAAAAAACATCCAAGCGAGAAATTGCTCAGTTCGTACGCCAAAAACAAGAAGAGGCTCAGGCCGAAGCTCAAGAAAAAGTCCAAGAAATCTTAGTTGATGCCATGAAACATGGTGCGACTGACTATGTTTCTGAATATACTGTTTCCGTGGTTGAACTTCCCAATGAAGAAGCCAAGGGTAAAATTATTGGTAAATCTGGAAGAAATATTAACTCTTTTGAAAAGGAAACCGGTGTTGACGTTGATTTGGATATGTCTCCCACCGAAGTCCGTTTGTCCTGTTTTGATCCCGTACGGAGAGAAATCGCTCGTATTTCTTTAGAGCGTTTAATCAAAGATGGCAGAATTCAACCAGCAAGAATTGAAGAAACAGTTGAGAAAGTGAAAAGTGAAATTGAGAAAATCACTCTCGAAGCAGGCAAAAAACTTTGCCATGATGTTGGTATTTACAACCTACCGATAGATCTGATGAAGTTGCTTGGCAAATTTAAGTATCGCTTTTCATATGGACAAAACATGATTGCTCATACCTTGGAAGAAACAAAAATTGGAGCAAAATTGGCCAGCGAGCTGAAACTCGACGTTAACATCGTCAAACTCGGCTGTTTACTGCACGATATCGGCAAAGTCTCAGAAGAAGCTGAGGGTAGTCACGTAGAACTTGGAGTAAAAATAGCCAAAAGATTTAATATTCCACAACCAGTAATTGACTGTATTGCCCAACATCATGAAGATGA
>CAYNWG010000092.1:0-2863 GCA_964400865.1 uncultured Pseudomonadales bacterium | reverse complement strand
AATATTATTAAACTGCTCGTTGACAAAATAGTGATCCCATGTGAGAGTGGTGCTCACGGATTTAGATATCAAAGAGAGATTTTTCTCTCCACACTCGACCTCCGTCGCTTAACAACTCAATAGAACCCATTATGTCGGTACGAAGGAGTACTGATCTAAATAGATCATAACGACTCATTACCTCTGGTGACGGGTGTCCAAATCGGTTATTTTTACCCACACTTATGACCGCATATTCGGGTTGCGTCTGACTCACAAATTCCATACTAGAACTTGATTTTGATCCATGGTGCCCGACTTTTACTATAGTCATTGGCTCTAGCAAACCCAAACAACTAAGTGTTAGTTCGCCAGTGGTTTCTAGGTCCCCCATCAACAAAAGTGTTACTTGTTTGTACCTAGCAAATAGAACGATAGATCCGTCATTAGAACTGATATCAGTCATAATGTTTGTGCCTGTTATGTCCTGTAAGTGTGTTTCGCATTTGTCACTTTTTTGGGTTGCGTTTGAGAATCTTGCTACTCGAGGAAATAGATACGTCACTACTAGATTTGAACCAACGTTTATTTCAGTAGCGTGAGTCACCATTGAAACACCCATTCCACTATCTTGCTCCCTCTGGATGGCTTGGCTAAAGGTTAAAAAATCGGCAGTTTGTTTTTCTTCTCCATTCCACACAAGCTCACGTACCTGATAATTGGTAAAAACCGAGTTTAAACCGCCAATATGATCGGAGTCTTGGTGGGTCGCGACCACCAGCTCAATTGTCCGATCAACAAAAGGCACATACCTCCCCAAACACTCAAGCACCTTGTCATTTGGTGATCCACCATCAACCAGTAACTGAAAAGTTCCCAACTGAAGCAAGGTTGCATCACCCTGCCCCACATCGCAAAAAATAATTTGCAAATCGTTCTGAAACCCAAGCAATGGCCAAATGCTCCAAAGACTGCAAAAAAATATCATTAAACCTACCTTATATATCACTTAGTATTTCTTTCGGATAATTTTTAGATCATCACTGTGAATTTTTGCAAACCAACGTGCCTCTAACCACCAAAATAGTAGAGTCATGCAAAGATACCAACCAATCAATGCGTGTATTGAAAAAATAATTGAGATTGGTGGGAGCACTGTTGATTCCATCAAACGAATAAGAAAATGTAGCAACCAAGTTCCAAAGTACAATGGTGAACAAACTAGTAAGACTGGCACCGACTGAATGATAGAAAAAGGTAAAAAAGAAATTAAGCTAACCAAAATAATTCCAAGCACAAATAAGGGAGCTAGCAACCAAGCAATAACTAGAGTAGCGACAATACTCATACTGCTCACTTGCATAAAATAGTGACTGAGAAAAGGAAACAGCCAAACTTGCACCCATATCGTTGTTATAAATACTTCTTTTATATACTTTATTGTTTTATTTTGTATCTTTTGTTTTATTTTCTTATGCCCAACCGGGGAATGATTCAGTCTTTCTAAAAACTGCCGGAATTGTAAGCCTATGACAGCTAGGATAGTTAGTTGTAACGCTACTCGACTGTCTGAAATATCAGTTGTAAGAAAAAGTAATAAAAATAACAGGAGTGACCACGAATAGGAGCTTTGCTGATGTTTTACCAATAGAAAAGTACTGAATAAGCTCTGGAACACTGCTCTTACAATTGATATGCTCATCAAGGCCAGCTCTGCATATAGCAATAAGTAGCAAAAACGAAATATAAATCTAAGCTTTTTAGACAAGTACTTTTCAAGGGGTAAGAGTAACAATAGTAGAAGGCCTACCTGCATTCCTGATGCGGCCATAATATGTTGAATTCCTAGATACGCTATAGCTTGTTTTGTTTCATCTGGCAGAAATGAAGTCCCTCCAAAGATAAGTGAAAAATACAACTCGGCGTCTTGTTTTGGTAGGATTAGACGTAGTCGATGGTGCAGATCATCTCTAATCTGGAACAATCTGGATTGGATAAACTTCGGATGATACCAAACTAGCTCCGAGGGTTGAATCACAACCTTTACAGCCGATGGTTCAAGTAAAAAGAGGTCATTTAACGAGCTATCAGTCGGCTCGGTGAGAGTGCCAACTAGGGTTAGTTGACTACCAAGCTCATACCTTTCGCAACCATCTAGCTTAAAGAGAATTTGATTCTGAACATACCAACAGGTCGGAGAGTACTGTACTAGTACAAATTTTTCTAGTGAGAACACTTCATTCGGTAAATATTTGTTTGGTTTATTTAATTGCAGTAAATGCGTGAGTATTATTATTGCTAAGATGATCGTATATGTTACTACTGGGCGCATAATTTAGTTATAGGAGAAGAATACTTATTTAGTACTTTGATAGACTTAATAACTTTATAGACTAATTTGTGTTTTAATCTCATCAAATATGTCATTTGACACTATTTTTAGCTCAGTTAATTGTTCTAGTGAAACATATGGACGGTTTGCAATTATGTCTTCGGCTCTTTTTGCACCTATGCCAGCAAGAGAATCTAACTCGCTTGCGCTCGCTGTATTTATTGAAATTAGTCCATCCTCATCACCAACTAAAGTTTGTGCCTCAGAACTAAATTGGTTAATCGGACGACAGTACTCTATCTCATCTTTGTGTGGAATGTAGATTTTTTGACCGTCCTCCAAGGATTGCGCCATGTTGAGTGCGTGCAAAACATATGGCGCGTTGGCTAACTTAGTTAGTCCACCAGCTTTCTCAACCGCTTCTCCCAAACGTTGTGTTGATTCAAGGGCATAGACACCTGGGGCTTCTATCTCTCCTCGAATATCAACCAGTATTTGAGCCGCGGCACTTGCGTCAACTTTAGACTCGATTTGTGAAGGACACTCTAGCAC
>CAYNWG010000091.1:0-2968 GCA_964400865.1 uncultured Pseudomonadales bacterium | reverse complement strand
TTGATTTTACGCGATTTGACGCCACAACCCAATCTTGCCACTCTTGAGCATAGACTCGTTGCCATTTTTTCAGATTTTTCTCGTAACGAGTATTCATGTTGGCTAAAGCGAGCTCGGGGGAAATGGCATCTCTATTAACAATTCTGTCAATTCTTACCGCCTTATTGCTGCACACCATTAAAACCTTGAGTACATTGGGAACTTGCTGAGCTAAAAATCCAGACAACCAAGACTCTAGCACCCATTTTTTTTCTGATGTCAACTTACTGCGCATATCCATATCAACTTCACGATCAAAAGCATCGCTATACACGGTGGCATCATGATGTCCTCCAGCCGAGGGATCAAAGTACCCTTTCTCGGTGGCGTATGCACGCATAAACTCACCACCACTGAAACCCTGCCAACCCTCATCTTTTAAAACAAGTTTAAGGTGCTGTAATAGTGTCGTTGAGCCTGCTCCGGGTAAACCAGAGATAGTAATATTTTGATACATAGCTAATTATTCCTTCTCTAATGAAATTTGGCAGGTTACTGCTTCATGCATGGTATCTTGCATTCGCTTAAGATACTCCCCGGCTTGAGATAGTGTCAAGACCTGACTATCTTTGGGAAAATAATGAAAGATTCGATTCCGACAGCGCAACCAAGTTTCCCACAGCTCACGAGCCAACTCAGCTGAACAATACCTCACTACATCTTCATACAGCCAGTGTTCATCTCGATGTCTTGGAGAAACATCGGGGTTGAGCGCTCGACCAATTCGAAACTTTCTATCATTGAAAGTTTCTTGCGAAATTAATTGCGTGTTCAATAAAAAATGTTTCAAAAAGCCTTCATATGCTTTGGACATTGGGAAAACAATAAACGTGTAGTCGTCATACTGCTCCAGTGAAAGCTCTTGATGCTCATATAAACGAAAAGAAAGCATCACCATCCTCTGCAAATCTAAATCAAGATAGGTAAACCAAGTGCTCGAGGCAATATCTGGATGCATACAAAATTACGATATCTCTTACTTTTTTGATACACTACAATACTTCTAGTATAGTGTAAACAATTAACCATCAATTGTCATGCAGTCACTTCGCCTCTTAGAGAAAAAATACTTTAAACAATTTAAAAGATTCAAAAAAAAGAATAAAGGTAATTTATTTGTATCTCTAGTACGTTTTTATTTACTCGGCGGAAGTCCAGCTGTTCGCTCATCTTTGAGAAAGACAATTAAGGAACTACCACATAAACAACGACCACTTACAAGATTATTGAAACTACCAGCCAAAATCTTAAAACAAAGGTGGTTTCAAGCTGTCATACTGCTCAGCATTGCTACATTTATTGGCGGATTTTGGTTTTTACTCCAAGACTTACCATCTCCTCGCAATTTGACTAGTCAGGAAAATTATCCCGTCAGCACCCAAATCTTTGATAGAAACGGCGTAAAACTCTACGAAATTTTCGCGGATGAAAATAGAATTCCGATCAAGTTGGATTCACTACCAAAGAATGTCATCAATGCTACTATTGCTATTGAAGATCAACATTTTTACCGCCACTTTGGATTTGATATATCGGGCATTTTTCGTGCAGTTATTACCAACCTACAGGGCAAACGACTTGAGGGAGGTTCAACAATTACTCAACAGCTAGTAAAAAATGCCCTGCTCAACCGCGACAGGACGCTTCAACGAAAAATTAAGGAGGTTTTACTTTCAGTAATGACTGAAGCACTCTATACCAAGGATCAAATTCTGGAAATGTATTTGAACTACATCTCATATGGTGGAACTGCAGTAGGAATTGAGGCAGCATCCCAACAGTATTTTGGCAAACCAGCTTCCCAACTATCGCTGGCCGAAGCAGCCATTCTTGCTGGCCTGCCACAAGCACCTAGCAGATATTCACCTTTTCAGTCCGATCAATCTGCGGCAAAAAACCGCCAGTCTGAAGTGCTCAGACGGATGGCAGAAGATAACTACATTTCGAAAGCTGAGGCCGAAGTTGCCCGAGCCGATACGCTCAACTTTGCATTATCTAAAACAGATATTCTTGCCCCACATTTCGTCTTTTTTGTTCGTGATCAGCTAGTGGAAAAATATGGCGTAGATACAGTAGAACAAGGTGGACTACGCGTCACCACCACTCTTGATTACGATTTACAACAAACAGCGCAAGCCAGCCTTTCTGCCGAGCTAGACCAGTTGGTTCGATACCAGGTGAGTAATGGCGCTGCCTTAGTTGTGACTCCAAATACTGGTGAAATCCTAGCCATGATCGGTTCGAAAGATTATTTTGATCCAAATGCTGATGGCAAGGTTAATGTGACATTAGCAGAACGCCAGCCGGGGAGTTCAATTAAACCAATTATGTATGCCACGGCATTTCAAAATCGAGTCTTAAATCCTGGCACCCTGTTAGTTGATGTCAAAACCTGTTTTTCAGTACCTGGTCAAAAGGACTATTGTCCTAAAAATTATGATGGTAGTTTTCGTGGGCCAGTGACTGTCCGACAAGCTCTTGGCAATTCATTGAACATTCCTGCGGTCAAAGCATTGAATGCAATCGGTATGGAAACATTTATTTCCCAAGCAACCAAAATGGGTATCACTTCTTGGACGGATCCTTCTCGATATGGTCTTTCCCTTACTTTGGGTGGTGGAGAAATCCGCATGATAGATTTAGCACAGGCATTTGCTGTGCTAGCAAACGAGGGAGTCAAAGTACCTTTTAGCCCAATACTAAAGGTTGAAGATTATCGAGGCAATGTACTGTTTGAACTGGATCCTGCGGCTAGAAAAGAAGCGCTCGATCATCTTAATGTCTTTGAAGAAGAAACAGAAAAAAACGATCTCCAAAGAGTGATGAATCGAGCGCCAGCGTATTTGGCTAGTCACATCATGCAGGACAACACTGCTCGCCAATGGGCTTTTGGTAGCAACTCTCAACTAGTGATTAAAAATCAAGTTGT
>CAYNWG010000090.1:1594-3023 GCA_964400865.1 uncultured Pseudomonadales bacterium | reverse complement strand
GTTTCATGATTCATCAAGTGAATTTCTCCAGAATAAACGTCATCGGCATCCAATAAAAATTCTGTAGCAAAATAATGCTCGACTCCGAGCTGGAACGCAAATTCTTCAATTATCACCGACGGGGCGCCAGAGATAAGATATATACGATAGTTCTGAGAGCGAAGGTGTTCGAGTACGCTTCCCACCCAAGGGAAAAACGGTTGTGGAGCTGGGAACAACTGCTTAACCATATTGACCACTATCGCTGGATCCAGTCCTTTGACCAATTCTCCTGTCGCCTGTAAAAAATATTTCGTTGCCACGTTGTAATCCATTTTTCCATCAAGAAATTCCTGCTCTTTTTGCCAAATATCTTGGACTAATGGATCATTTGGTTTAACAACCATTGTTAAATAATCCAGGAAGGGTTTGTTTGAGTAACCGTCATACAGAGTTTGATCAACATCAAAAAAAGCCAGGTTCATAAAGTAAACTTTTCCTCTAGGCGTTGTTTAACTTGTTGAAATGCTGTTTTATGTTGAAGTATCGGCCACCCTTGTTTCGCTGCTTCGGCCAGAATTACCTCGGTAAATTCTACGGGATGTACCACGAAAGCTTGGTCAGCTGCTAATAACATTGGAATATCGCCCGGCCCATCACCAAAAGCAACCACATTGTTATCTTCTGCAATTTCTTTGATTAAATCAGCAATTTTTTCAGCTTTTGCGTGTGAGTTTCTTAAGTGAGTAACGGATCCCGTGTATACTCCATCTACAACTTCCAAAGTTGTTGCAAAAAAATGTTCTATCTTTAGATGCTGCGCTATAGAAAATATCATTGGTTCAATCGCTGCAGAAACCAAGTAAATTCTAAATTGATGTTCTCTCAGATGTTGGATCACTTGGTTAACCCAAGGAAAAAATCTGCCTTCAGTTTTGATAATAGTCTTCGTTAATTGCTCTACTTCTTCTATTGAGAGATCTGCAAGTGTTTTGGCTGCTAAATCCATATAGTGAGCAGTCACCTGGTGTTGATTGATGGTATTATTTTTAACCTGCAGTTCTAAGGCTTTGCGTTCTGCAATTAATTGTGTTAGTCCTCGTTTCTGAGCAACGTAATAAAAGCACTGTCTCGAACAATAGCCATCGTAGAGGGTTTGATCGACGTCAAAAAATGCTAAATTCATAGAAATTTTTTAGGTAGATTGGGCGATTTTTTTATACTTACCAATTTTAACTTTGACGGGATTTTCAGCATAATTTGGTGCGTGAATATCTGGTTGAATAATATGCGCATGCAAATGTAAGACGCTTCCTGCCGAATAGTTGCTATCGCCAAAGCGAACAACGAGGCCGCCGCCTGGTATCTGATACTCCGCAACCGCCCACTTGAGCGCTGTGAATAGCTCGGCGGCGGCGGCATCACTTAGTTGACTAATGCTTTCTTGATG
>CAYNWG010000090.1:0-1494 GCA_964400865.1 uncultured Pseudomonadales bacterium | reverse complement strand
TTAAATCGCCACTGGAATATTTTTTATTCCTGGATGGGGATGGTAATTGAGTAACTCAAAATCAGTGTATCTGTAGGCAAACAAATCGGTTCGTTTATTTAACAACCGCACACTTGGCAACGGCAGTGGCTCTCGCTTAAGCATTTCTTCCACTGCGGGAACCTGATCCACAAAAATATGCGCGTCAGAAATTGTATGCACATATTCATATGGCTCAAGTCCGAGTACTTCAGCAACCATCATCGTTAATGCTGCATACTGGACCATGTTGCTTGGTACACCAACTGGCACATCGCCTGATCGTTGAAACATGTGCACGATTAATTTGTTGTCAAAAATCCGGAAGTGCAACCAACCATGGCAGGGACAGACAACTACTTTTTGCGTCTTCCCTTTACCTCGAATCGTATATTGCGGAATCCAAGGACTAATAAAGTGAGTTTTTAAGTGCGGCAGTTCACGCATTTGCTCCAGGATTTCTTTGAATTGATTAAATGTAGTCCCCTCTGCCGTTGGAAAGTCGTGAAATGCCGCACCGTACGAGCCAGGACCTAGATCTCCCGTCTCCAAACCACGCTTGCTGCACTTGGCCTCTGTCACCCAAGGTTTCCACCAGTTGCAGCCATATTTTTCTAAGTCAGCCTGAGTTCGCGCACCATTGATAAAACCAATTAGTTCTGCAATAGCAAACTGCCAAACCGTGGCATCACCACTTTTCAGTTTGGGTGCCATGTTGCGCTCAGTGATCATGGGAAAACCCTCACTCAAACGAAACCGCATCGGTGGTGCACCTATCAAGGAAATCGTATCGACCTCCTGTTGCGCCTCAGATCTCATCCCCTTTTCCAAAACCAACTTAAGTAGGTCGCGGTATTGAGCGTCTGGTTTTTTCTCTGCCATATATTTGCATTGTAATGCATACATCGCATAGTCACAAATGATTTTCTTGATACACAATGTTATACTATGACTATGAAAAGAATGGAGCTTCCCCCCGTAGTTGATAGATTAATTGATCCTTTCAGAAAAGAAACTGTACTCCTAAGTGCATTGGCTGATTTTTCTCAAGAATATAGCGATCAGTTGATGAACTTAGTAACAGAATCTGGAGAAAGTGCCTTTGATACAGATGCTTTTCAAGATCACCTGCACGCGCTCAACTGTATTGAGCAACTTACTTGGTTTAATGGCGAAGCCACTAACTATCAAAAGGCGCAACTTTGGTGGAACACCGAGGACTTAATTATTCATTTAACGTTATACCAGCCCGAGTTTGTAGCTAATAATAAAGAGCTATTCAAATTACTGCATGTCATTCAACACTTAATTGAGCCAAGTTTTCCAAAACTTTCAAAACAAGGACAACGAGAGCAGCTGAATATACGCTGGTTTCGGATGCGGGTTGAATTAAAAAACACAATTGGTCCAGAATCAATCACTGGAGGATTCAATACACTAGATCGTTGGATCAAAGCGATTGCTAAATATTTAGAG
>CAYNWG010000089.1:0-3023 GCA_964400865.1 uncultured Pseudomonadales bacterium | reverse complement strand
GCTCGACAAAAAAGGAAATAATGCCAACATTTAATCAACTAATCAGAAAAGGTGGCCGCAAGCGAAAACCAGCCCGGATAAAAGCTAGTGCTTTGCGTAGAAGCTATAATTCAAAGTCTGGGCAGTTTGTTTCTACCACAAATCCACAAAAGCGTGGTGTTTGTACGGTGGTCAAAACAATGACGCCTAAGAAACCAAACTCAGCCTTGCGTAAAGTTGCTCGTGTTAGATTATCCAACAAGACTGAAATTACTGCCTATATTATGGGTGAGGGTCATTCTTTGGCAGAACACAGCATCGTGTTGGTTAGAGGCGGTAGAGTCAAGGACTTACCAGGTGTAAAATATCACATTATTCGGGGAAAACATGACTGCGGCGGTGTACAGAATCGAAAAACATCCCGCAGCAAGTATGGTGTGAAGAAAAGTTAAGTAGAGAGAAATTATGCGAACAAAACGTGCAAAAATATTACCAGTAGTGCCCGATGCGAAGTATGGTTCCACTCGAGTAACTAAGCTTATCAATTATGTCATGAGAGAGGGCAAAAAAACTGTTGCGCAAAAACAAGTATACAAGGCGCTGGAGTTGCTTGAATCTAAAACTAAAAAAGACGCCCTCATCGCATTTGATGAAGTGCTCCAGGTTATTACCCCGCCAATGGAAGTTCGATCTCGCAGAATTGGTGGAGCCGCATATCAAATTCCTGTACCCGTAAAGCCAAGAAGAGGTATGTCATTGGCACTTCGTTGGTTAGTACAAGAAGCAAATAAGCGTCCAAATAAGCAGTATCATACATTTGCAGAGAAACTTGAAGCAGAAATGTTTGATGCGCTCAATAATCAGGGTGGATCAATCGATCGTAAAAATACTTCGCTACGGATGGCTGAGGCGAATAAAGCTTTTGCCCACTTCCGTTGGTAAAATATTAGTAGTTAGTAATAGGAATAGTGAGCAAATTTTGTCTTGCTATTTTTTGATTTGTTTATAAAAGGCAATAAAAACTAATAAGGAAATTATGTCTCAATTTGCTAGCTCAGATCGTAACAAAATTCCTCTCGAAAGAATTCGGAATATTGGTATCATTGCGCACATTGATGCGGGGAAAACCACTACTACTGAACGCATCTTGTTTTATACTGGGCGAACCTACAAAATTGGTGAAGTTCATGAAGGCGCCGCCACAATGGACTGGATGGAACAGGAGCAAGAGCGCGGAATAACAATTGTTTCTGCAGCCACGACCACTTTCTGGACTCCTTACTTTGATTCACACCTTCCCAAGGTTCAATATAGATTCAATATTATCGACACACCTGGTCACGTTGATTTTACCGCTGAAGTAGAGCGTTCGCTCAGAGTACTCGATGGTGGCATCACTGTGCTAGATGCAAGCGAAGGAGTTCAGTCTCAATCAGAAACCGTTTGGCGTCAGGCAGATAAATACAAAGTACCGAGGATTTGTTTTGTTAACAAAATGGATAAATTGGGTGCTGATTTCGATGCTACGGTAGAAGATATTCGTATCAAATTTGGTGTTAAACCCGCTGTGATGGTGCTTCCAATGGGTGCGGAGAACGATTTCCGTGGAGTTATAGAACTAATTGATCGTAAGGCGCTATTTTGGAAGGATTCTGCAGCAGATACCGAACCTGAAGTGATGGAGGTGCCGTCCCAATATACCGAAAAAATGGAAATTGCTCGCTCAGCTTTAGTGGAAGCAATTGCTGAAACCGATGATAGCTTGCTTGAACAATTTTTTGCCGAAAAAGAAATTCCGATTAACGATCTGAAAGCTGCCCTACGTAAAGCAGTAATTAATTATCAATTGGTGCCAATTTTTGCTGGTTCATCATTAAAAAATACGGGTATTCAACCGTTATTGGATGCCGTTGTTGAATATCTGCCAAGTCCAGTAGATATTGATCATATTGAAGGTACGAATCCCAAGACACAAGAAACGGAAGTAAGAAAACTTTTGCCTTCAGAACCATTCTGCGCTTTGGCTTTTAAAATTCAAACCGATCCCCATGTGGGAAAACTCACTTATTGCCGAGTTTATTCTGGTACTTTAAAAGCTGGTTCCTATACATACAACACTACAAAAAGAGAAAAAGAACGCGTCGGCCGATTGCTCCTTATGCACGCCAATCAACGAGAGGAGATTGATGAAGCCCGAGCGGGAGAAATTGTGGCAGTAGTTGGTCTCAAACTAACGAAGACAGGCGATACTGTTTGTGATGAAGGTAAACCAATTATCCTAGAAGGAATTACTTTTGCCGAACCAGTGATTTATTTAGCTATTGAGCCAAAAACAAAATCAGATCAAGAAAAAATGGGAATGGCTTTGGCAAAATTGACTGAAGAAGATCCAACGTTTGAAATCAAATCGAATCCAGAAACCGGCCAAACGGTGATTGGCGGTATGGGTGAGCTACATCTTGAAATCATAGTGGACAGAATGAAACGAGAATTCAAGGTTGATGCGATCGTGGGCAAACCTCAAGTTGCTTATCGGGAAACAATTACAAAAGAAGCGGATGGTGAGGGAAAATATATTAAACAATCTGGAGGAAGAGGCCAATATGGTCATGTAATGATTAGGATTGAACCTACGGAACGAGGCAGTGGCTACGAATTTGTAAATGGTATTACTGGTGGAGTTGTGCCACGAGAATATATCGAGCCAACTAACAAAGGTATCCAGGAATCTCTTGCTCGAGGATTCTTGGCTCACTTCCCACTTTCTGACTTAAAGGTTACTTTATATGATGGGTCTTATCACGAAGTAGACTCGAGTGAACTATCCTTTAAGATGGCTGGTTCATTGGCAATTCGAGAAGCCACAAAACAGGCGCAGATGGTGTTACTCGAACCAGTTATGAAAGTAGAAGTCTCAACCCCTGATGAGTTTATGGGTGATATTATTGGTGATCTTGGTTCTCGTAGAGCACAAATTCAAGGAACAAGCACGAGAGGTAACACTGTAATTATTACTGCACTTGCCCCATTGGCTGAGATGCAAG
>CAYNWG010000088.1:2401-3140 GCA_964400865.1 uncultured Pseudomonadales bacterium | reverse complement strand
CGTTTTCCTATGCCATTGCGGGTTTATTGATTGACTTGATGTACGTTCTCATGGCATTAATTGTTGGAGTTTTTGCCTCGTTCTTCCCCCAAGATATCTTTGGCTACAATATTTTTGAGCTTGGAGGAACCATGTTTAAGGGAGCGGTTAACCTCCAGCGCAACAAGGACTTTATTTCTGGTTTTCTCGAAAGTTTGAATCTTGGTGGTACGGCCAATCAAGTGGTAAGCATAATTAGTGGCCTAACGCTCACAATAATTTTAGCCGTCGCAATGTTAATTGGCATTATTCGGTTATTTTTTGAATTACTAAAATCATATGCCACCATCATCATTGCTGTGGTGATGGCGCCTCTCCTACTGATGATGGGAGCTATACCAGGTAAAAGCAACGCTTTTGGATCCTGGATGAAAACACTGATTGGGAATCTTTCTCCTTTCCCCGTAATCTTGGTGGTGCTGGTGATGTACTATGCGTTTACTAATGGCGCAATTAATGCCAGCAGCGGAGGGTTTATGCCACCATTCTTACTGAGCGCGGGAAACGGCATTGGTGAAAGCATTATTGCGCTCATGAGTTTAGCGATTATTTTGGCCTTGCCAGATATTGTCAAAAAGATCAAAGACGGCATTGCACCGAAGGATGCTTTCGCGGAACTGGTGACCAGCAAGGCTATGGCCAACTTTAAACAAGGCTATCCACTTGGAAGTCGAGCTGCGGCGCTTGGAATAGGTGGCGG
>CAYNWG010000088.1:0-2391 GCA_964400865.1 uncultured Pseudomonadales bacterium | reverse complement strand
CACCGGGTACGCGCGCGGGCCGGGGGCGACGCGCACGGCAGGTGCCGGTGCCGGAGCTGCAGCCGGCGGTCTCTATGGATTTGTCAGAAACAGAGGTAATGTTGCAAAAGGAATACAGGGTGCACGCAAAGGCTTTAATACAGGGGCGGGTCTTGGTGTGAGAGCGGCAGTTGCAGTAGGACAATCTGCGGGAGCAAGTAATCAACCTGATATTCTTAACGTAATCACCAAACCCATTGATAATAAATATCTACCCGAATCAGCAAAAAGACGCCAACGCGTTATTCAATTGGTTGAAGATATTAACCAAGCTGGCGGAGGGTTTGTTCCAACACAACCCACACAGACTAAATAATCATTTGAATTACTTGCCCTTTGTGTCTGGAGGCTCAGCCTTACTGTAAGATCTCAACAACTTATCTCTTCTTACGCCATCAAAACCCGCAACAGTTCTCGATGTCACGTCTTGGGTTGTATCATCAAACAAACTCGTGAAAACTGTTGCCTTTGCTTGCTCTACAGCCATTTTCGCTTTTTCCCTTAGACTTAAGGGGGAGCCTGAACTAGAAGTAGCATTTGCTATTTCCACCGGGTTCGGCAATCGCTCTTTTTGTAACTCCCTTATCATAAACTGCGACAGGTCTGGATCTGATGTGTTTAACTTTGAATATTCTTTAATCGCAAACTCCAAGAAGTATTCCTTTTTAGTAAGCTCCCTCCCCGCCCTCTTAACCAACGGGTAACTTACAGCAGCATTGAAGTCGTCATACAATCTTTTAGTTGCTCTTAGCAACATTTGCTGTAATAATAATCTAAACTTTTCACCACGCTCAGTGTGTCTAGGCATCAAAGCCAAAAACGCTTTAAAGGGAGCAATTTTACCAATTAATTCTGATATTCTGTCGTCAACCTGCGATATATCAGTTATGGGTTCTGGGTGCTGAATGACTTTTATAAAATCTTGCCAAGCAATTACGGCTTTGTTATATTCCGCAAATGATGTCGGTTGAAATTCTCCACTCTCGTCATTCACAATCTGCCAAATTGTGGGAATTGTAAATAAATCTTGAGGTACAGGGACACCATCAAATCTATCATCATATAGCGTCCAACCATGGTCTCTTAAACTCCGTACTTCAATAGCTTCAATCACCTGATCGTTTGCCACAGCACCAATCGGATCCACCTTTGTTTCGTCTGCCAAAGGCAAATACTCTTTTAGTTCTTCACTGGTTTTTACAACATCACCTTTTCGTGGTCCGAGTTTTATCCTCTTTCTTTTCAACTTTTTATCCCGATCGACCTTTATTCCATCAACCTCAACCTGATTGATTCCCCCCTTTTCGGGCAGTCTTAATACCTGCCACAACAACTGGAGATCTGGTCTAATCAGACCATATCCTCTTATTTTATACAACAAAGCTGCCATGGGACTATGGAGCGCAATCACTCCTGTATCAAAAGTGCCATCAGCTGTTTTTGTATAATTTGCATAGTATCTCGTGTAGTAATGCATTCTTGCTTCAGTGAGAGTAACCCAATATGTGGTTGATTTTCGCAGTGCAGGATCAACGCTAGGAAAATCTCTGTCCAACAATTCTGCTAAATTTAAATAGCCCGCTTGTCTTTCACTTGCACTAGGGTTTCCATTTTGACCAAAATTGAATTCTCGAGCAACTCCTTTGTCATCTACGTAGTGGTAAACCCCATCGCCTGCTCGATGTCTTCTTTTTGGAGGTTTCACTGGGGGACCATCATTACCCTCAAAGTAAGTTTTTACTTTTGAAATTAAAGGAGCCGCTTCTGGTAATTTTGCAAACTCAGTGAGCGTTGGAAAATCAATCATTCCAGCCGCTCCTGCTCTTGATTCTAACGCACTCTGATAGTACATCTGCTTGAACGGATCTTGATTTGCCCCACTCTTTGCTAGAGCTGTCCAAAAAGCGTTGTGAATCTGTATCATGATTTTCCAGCGATCTTGCTCTGCTTTTGGCAAAAACTCTTCTGCAAGTGCTAAAATACCAGCCTCTCTAATTGATTTGCCTTTTACATATGGATCATTTATTGCTTTATAAACAACATCTCTGGTTTGTTCTGCTGCCTCAGATTTCGCAATTTGATCCCACAACTTATTAATTTGGATCCTCACTTCATTAATGTCCACTATTTCTGATGGCTCCTTACTTCTTTTCACACAATCTTCCAGGTGCCTTCTCGCTTCATCATAGTCTGTTCTCAACCTAGTTATCTCGGTAGTAGCTTCCTTGCTCTGAGAGTACACCTTGGTGGGATCCAATAGGTCGTGAAGGTTGGCTGCATCATGTGCACCAGTGAGTCTAGCCCTGAAACCAGGATTTGTGGCGTCGCCATCTTCTAGCGCCTTCGTGTCGT
>CAYNWG010000087.1:0-3228 GCA_964400865.1 uncultured Pseudomonadales bacterium | reverse complement strand
AGTGCCTTCTTGCTTCGTCATAGCTTGTCTGCAACCTAGTTATCGCGGCAGTAGCCTCCCTACTTTGAGAGTACACCTTAGTGGGATCCAATAAGTCATGAAGGTTTGCCGCGTCATGTGCACTAGTGAGTCTAGCTCTAAAACCAGGATTTGTTGCATCGCCATCTTCTAGTGCTTTTGTGTCGTAGCAACCAGGTCCTACCACTCTGCAGTGTGGCGCTATATTCCTTGTTATATCGATTGCTTTAACATGCTTTACTATAGCCGCAAGCGCGACAATTTCTGCCTGATTTTCCCACTCTGTCTTGCCAGCTAAATCAATTCTTTCCTTTAATACCGTGGTGGCTCTTTGTTTTCGCTCAAATAGTTTTTTTCTTTCAACCTCAATTAAAGGATTTGACGATGGATCTTCTAGTAAATGCAAAATTGGATTAGAGCGTGTTTCCAAACCACTCAACAGAGCGATAGCATCTGTGTATGATCTTGTTGTTATCAATGAGTTGCCAGCAGCATCAATAACTCCATCAACTAATGAGCTGAGTTGGGCAACGTCCAATCTCCACCTGCTTACTTCGGCCGATGCATCAGTTTTCGCCTTTTTTTCTCTCAAATCATCCAAACATTCTTGCGCTGGTTTCCAAAAAGTTTGATGCAAATAATCCTCGTAAGTCGCTCCGGAAACCCTACTTCCCAACATTTTTTTATTACTTTCAAGTAGTGTTTCAAGTTGAGAAATGAGCGAAAAATTGGGTGCGCCAGAAATAATTGTTTGTCTTGCTTGTTCCGTAGTGATTCTGAGTGTCCGAAGGCTTGGATATACAGTTTCTAAATTAGCCTTCCATTGCTCATAATGCCTTGTGGCTAAAGCAAGCTCCAACCTATTCAATTGATCACCGATTTCACTTTGTAAGTCCTCTCCCTCAAGTCTTCTTGTATCATCAGTACTACCTTTTAGAACTCTAATTGCTTTACTGAAGGATTCTTTTATTTCGGCTACAAGCTCCAAAGCGCTTTTGTTTGAATACTCTGGTAACGATGTGGTTGGGTCAAAACTTGGATTAACCAATCTTTTTGTTAATTCGCCAATGATTGCTCTCACATCTGTGATGATTGTTTCTATGCGATCCACCTTTGACTGAACTGGACCAGCATCAGGGGTTAGTTTACTAATTTCATCACTTATTCTTCTTAAAATCGCGACAGAAATGACGGTCCAAGAATTTTGCAATCTAAAAGCAGCTTCGTGAACATCCCGATGCGGGACAGCCTC
Organism: uncultured Pseudomonadales bacterium; assembly: GCA_964400865.1. Taxonomy (GTDB): domain Bacteria; phylum Patescibacteriota; class Microgenomatia; order UBA1400; family PJMF01; genus DAOQVB01. Next base: position 1,958 of record CAYNWG010000087.1, on the reverse strand, counting down.
GAGTACCAACCTCGCCAACTCCGACTCTATCTGTTGGGCTTCCACAACTAATACTTGTAAATCATCAGCCGAACTCGGCAAACTATCACAACTTTGGACCCAAGCCTGAACTCGACTGCTCGATTGAGCAACTCTCTTCTCTAAGTTTTCTATTTCTAGATTTCTTGACGGCTCCAACACAGGATCTTTTGGCGCTTCAACCTCAACAACTACTGCTGGTACTGCTTCCAAACGATAATCTGATGCTTGAATTCCAAACTGATCCAGCAAAATTTGCTTAAACCTTTCTGGGAGTTCTACTCCATTTTCAAGATGACTAAGCACGTCAAGAAGTCTTCGTCTCAATTCTTCCTGAGGCTTCTCGCCAACAGCATTCATTGCATCGGCAAGAGCTCTAGAGAAATCAGCCTTTGTGTATACCCCGCTTGGATCTCTATCGTGCATTAGTTTTATCCTTACAGGTATTATATCAATAAATGGGATGTGATCATAGTCTCTTCCTTTTCATAGAATAATACTAATAATGAGTGCTGATTGTGTTGTGTGTTCAATATGGTTTTTACTGAGTAGGTTATTTATCTCTCCGCAGCGCCCTCATAACCAGCTATAATCAAAAGCATGGCTGATACACAGACCGGCGTTGGTGTAGTGGTAATACCGCCAAATGTAATCAACTTGAATGAAATCAAGCAGCTGCAACTGAGCTCGTTGGAAGATGTGGTTAATGCCACCAGCACACTCTCAAAAGTGCTTGCAGAAAAACAAAACGAGCTGTTGTTTGAAAAACAGTCTGTTACAGTAAAGCTTTCTAATGGAGTATTCACTCTTCAGACAACCAATGAGTGGTGGGATCAGGACGTCGTAGATAATCCAGACAAGTTCTTACTTACAACTGATTTTACTCACTTCATCGAACAATTAGATCTCTGGCTACTTCAACATAGTCAGGAAATATTATCAAGCTTTGAAGTTCAAATCTTACCAGAGCAATTTCCATTCACGATTTTAAATAACCCCTATGGGTTTTTTAAAGAACTAGATCTAACAATAAACTCAAGTCAGGTTGACCTCAATCTACTGGAAAAGGTTGAAAGCATTGCAAAAATTAGGGAAGCGTTTAAACAAACCAACTTCATTGTTAGCTCACTTGTTGTTAAAACCCCCGATGAAAAAGGGGGCCAGACCAAACCTACCAGTGATGACGCGGTGAGGTATGTTGGATCGGGTTCTAGGGCGGTTACTACGGCTGGAGTAAAACCCCCAGTTGAAGAAGGTGGTGGCACAGAGGCTGAATCCTCGGACCAAGCGCAGGTGCTCGAAGACCAAGCGATAGAAGCAGAGCGTTTGCAAAGATCCTTTGCTGGTGACTCCATTGAGGCTCAAGCTTTACGACGCGCCACCAATCATGAGTTTTCCTGGATTTACAACCACGTGTTGTTTGACCTGATGGGCAGACATGGCATTCAACCGAATGACCTAATCATGAATGAACTGACGGGAATTGTGCGAACTCACCTCGCAAGCCTACCACCTGATCAGATTAGAAATTTATTTGCCAATCCAGCCTTGCGGTTGGCCGAAGTGAGAAATGTTTACCTAAAATTAGCTAGCCAGCCGGTGTTTATCAGAGAACTAAGAGCTCAATATGAGTCCCACCTAGCTGCGGTCTCAGATAAAGAAAAAACAGCATTTATAGCCAGCACGGGATTTGATACGCTCGATGAAGCAGGACAGATACTGATCAAGCGAGATTCAATTCTTAAAACTGATTCCACCCAAATTGAAGCGTTTAAACAAAGCCCCACTAAACAAGCCGAAACTTCGTTGGCAAATATCACAGGAATAACCATTGATGGTGCGAATGCAGTTAATTTTGAACGAGCGGTAACTGCGGTAACACAAGCCATGGGTTCTAGAGATATTGCGCAGGACCTTGGTTTGCAATATCCCGAAAATAA
>CAYNWG010000086.1:0-3485 GCA_964400865.1 uncultured Pseudomonadales bacterium | reverse complement strand
GAAGTATTGGGTGGGGCTAACCATAATCAGGCGTCATATTGTATGCTATAACATCAAAAACTGCAATGGACTCTTAACTATGGTTCTTATTTTAACGGAGTAATACCTTTTTGTTTGATGCGATCAATCATTCCACTCGAGCTTTCTTGGTTGGATCGGATTGTTGGAGGTGCTTGTAGACTGGAAACTTTTTGCGTATTTTTTTTCTTGCCAGTGAAAATACCGAGCAATAAAAACACAATTCCAGCAATCACTAAGCCTATCAATAGTCCTTTTGATTGGATTACACTGGCAATACCTGACCCATCAAATTCTGGTAGTTTTAGTTGCGAAAACCAATTTTTGATTTGGTCTAGCAAACTTGGTTGGGACGCTGGTGTGGGTGGAACAGCAGTTGGAAGTACAGGCACTTGTGTTGGCTCAATGTAATCTGCCGATTCTGTTGCATCCATGGGGGTGGGCGTCGTACTAATTGCTGAGTTACCCAGACCTCCTTTAGTTTGAGAAGTCGTGGGCGTAGTACGCTTGACTGGTGGAGCGACACTACATGATTGACTTGTTGGGTTGGTGGCCAAGCGACAGCTCCCGTTATAACAGCGCATGTTAATGACGCAGTCGCGATTGCTCGAGCAACTATCACCGCAGTTGTTTTGCATCAGTTGGTTTAAATCTGCATCGGGTGGGGTACAACTCACGCTGGAAACATTAGCTGCTTCACGGCAGCGGTTATACCAACAGGTTAAATCTCCTGAGCACTCGCTACTGTCACTACAGTACTCATTACAAGCAAAATTCAGCCCTTGATCTGGCAAGCCCTGGCAACTCTCACTTGAAGGATTGGTTGCTAATCGGCAACGTTTATTCCCACCAAGGTCGTAACAACGTAAGTTATTACCGCAGTTTGCATTGCTTTCACAACTTTGGTTGCATCCAACGATGGTAGTACCTCCGGTGCCATTAACTCCAGTTGGAGTTGGGGTTGCAGACGGTCTCCCCGTCGGAGTTGGTGTGGGAGTTTTGGTGGGTGTTGGTGAGAGTGTTGGAGCAGTTGCTGAGCAAAAACGCAAATTATCAGTTTTTGAGATAGCTTCATACCAAGTTTTTAATGTATCTGGTAAGCAGAGATTGGTGTTTGTCGTTAGAAATATATTGAGAGATAGTTCTGAGAATGCAGTGGGGACCGGTTCTCCGAGCAAAGTGCTGTTTAGTATTAGTTGCTTTAAAGTACGTACCTTGGCAAGTGAGGTGGGTAGCGGCTTCAGTGGCATTTGGTCGGTGGCTACTCCAGTATTTCGGCTAATGTCTAGTGATACCAACATGTGATCACCTGAAAAAACATCGGCGAGGTAACCATCTAGTTTGTTATTGCTCAGATTAATTGAAATCAGGCTTTTTACTGTTAGTAATCCTGAATTTTCAATCGATCCAGTAAGATTATTATTACTGAGATCAATCTGAGTCAGTTGGTCAAAGATATCCCAAACTGGTGGTAGTGAGCCACTCATTCGACGACTGGAGAGGTTAATGCCAACAACGTTTTTTTCAAGTGGTTCTGGTCGTTCTAGATATGGATTGCCTGAACAGGCAATTCCAACCCACTCACAAGCTCTCGGTGTAGAGAACCAAGCGACCTCTCCCGAGTTGAGAGTCCAGCCTGCACCATTTGTAGTCTCGTATAGGGTTGTTAGTGCTTCACACTCTCCTCTGGGTAAATCGATTACTGAGAGACAATCTTGCATTTCTCGGGCTTGTTGTCTGAGATCTTGCGTTTCTTCATAGGGTTTAATAAAAACAATAATCAGCAGGAAGGCAAAACCAAGCACCATCGCTAGACTGGTAATGATAATCGTTAGAAAATTAGCTGGTCTGAGCAAGCGATGTTTGAGTGAAGTTGTAGATGAGGTTTTAACTTTCATATGGTTTATTGAAGGCATAGAGGAAGTAGCTTCCACCCGAAATTGTAAGCAAACTCCCAATGACTATTAATAAAGTTGTGTAGGTTACACTACCGGAGTCGGGTAACTCAGTCGTGCCGCTTTGGCTTGCTACATTATAGTCTGTACAAAGGCAGGTAGTGTCATTTGCGCATCGTTCTGTTCGGCAACGACCATTCAAACAGCTCAGACCAGATTCGCAATCTCTGGTTGCTATGCATGTCTGATTGCAAACTGCTAGTCCAGATATGGGTGTGGGTGTGGCAGTGGTGCTAATTGTCGGAGTTGGCGTGGCAGTGACGCCAATTGTCGGTGAGGGTGTGGCTGCAGTAGCTGCCGATACGGTTATGATGCTTGAGTTGGTTGGAATCGCGGCAATGTCTTCGCCACTTGCTTTTGAAGTAACCACAGTACTCGCTGGTTCAAAAGAAAGTGTGTACGGAGTCGAAACACTAACAGAGCCGGCTGTCAAAGTAAATGATTCAAGAGGGATGGGAGTAGAGCTAATGAAGCCGTCCTGAGCAACATATAGACAACCTAAGTCAATTTTGACTACGTTGGTATCAACGGTGGTAGAGACAACTTGGCAGCTCCAATTGCTGTCTCGTTGAGCGATAAGAGGATTGGGATTTGAGGCGGTCATTGATGGTACTGTGCCCGAAAAAGGGTAGAGCACACGTACGGCGATGCCAGAAATTGGTGTGCCTTTAGTATCGAGTGTTACCGTTACGGTGGTCGATTCACCGGAATTTAAGGTTCTTGCTGATGGACTGAGTGACACCTCAACAGTTCCACCGGGAACAGATGCGCTTTTTCTTGGATCAACTGAACTGCTGGAAACCACCAAAGCAACAATTACTCCAACGCTCATAATTAAGATACCACCAAGAGTGATGATAATGGCTTTTGGTGAGCGAAGGTTGGTGGCAAGAAAATTTGGCACGATAATAATTTAGTTACTTTGTACGTTGTTTATTAACTCAAGTACTACTACGTCGGCTTTTTTGGTTGTAGCTTTGCTATTTGTGGCATCCATATGTATGCTTTCAATCATTGTAGCGGAAAAAACAGCTGGGTTGAGACCCGCAATTTGGTCCAACCCAGAAAAATCGCTACCATTTGGGTTTAGTGTGAGTAGGGCTAGATCAGCATAGCAACTATTTGTATCAGAAGCACAATCAAGTTGATTAATTAATGGTTGCCAGAATTTTTTTCTAGTCGCTTCGGGGATAATAAATGGCTCAGCGCCAGCTTCCATTATTTGTTTTGGGAATACCAATCTGAGTGCTAGTCCAGACAGAGGAATGGTCTCAGTTGGAACAAATTGCAATTCGGCACTTAAACTAGCTTCGTTGGACGATTCTAATAAGATGGTGGCAGAAAGCGGTTGGTTTTCTTCGGCAGCATCTTGGGGGCTTTCGCTTGGAGGCTGAAGTTGGGGCAGAGTACAGCTGGTAAATAGCAAGGAAAAACTTAGGATTACACAAATCGAGATTATTTTTTGTAATTGGTTCATAGTTTAATCTCCGACTACCTCAAGTTTTGTGTAAT
>CAYNWG010000085.1:0-3536 GCA_964400865.1 uncultured Pseudomonadales bacterium | reverse complement strand
CTGGCGGATTTTTAACGAATTCTTCAGATCCAAATCCACCAAAATCAAGAACGCTGGTAGCTGGTTCTTTAACTAATTCTGGGCATTCGGGATCAATTTTATTGTTGTACTTTGTTGTAACTCGTGAGCTGGTTTGGGCATTCACAATATCAATAACGGCCTTTCCAAGCTCGTCTTTGCATTCTGGAGGGCCAATACCAGAAGTTGAAGCGCCAACTAAGCAAAATATCTCATCGCTGCTTGTTTGCGCGTGGGTGTCATACCAGTTTGCAGCAGTTTGCAGTTCGGCTTTTTTTGCACTTGCTGTGGCAGCATACGACACCTGTTTTTTTTCAGTGATTAATGAGTTACGAGTCAATTTACTCGAATCCATCCAAGGAGTATTACCACTACTAGACAAACCAACAACCTCTTCTTGAGTAGTGGTAAGTATGTCAGGCACCTTGAAGGCATTGACCAAAATTGCATCATCTGGTTTAGATGGTCCACCAACGGGACCCTCATTGGGATGAATGTAGAAGTTAAACATACTGGCATAAGTTGGGTGTTTTAATTCAATCGTTGTAACTAGGAATGCGAGTCGATAGGCTCGGTCAATTGTCAGCGGAGTATTCAGAAAACCTTGTCTTGCAGTTTCGTTCCAATCGGTACTTACAACGGTATCACACACCGCCTCGATAGTAATTGGATCCGTGTATGCGGGGAGAGGTACGGGTTGTATGTCTGGATGGGGTACTGAGGCTAGGGCTTTATATTCATCAAGCATTGTTTTAATAGTGTAATTAGTCTGAGGAACCGGTCTGGAGTATAAAGCGCATGCAGAGGGATTTACCAACTTATTACACATCTCTTCTTGTTTAAGTAAAATACGGACGGAAGCCTCACATCTTTGTTGATTGGTGAGCAGGGAATTGATGGCTGCTGAATTGAGCTCAGCTTTAGTATTTTCTTGAATGACCGTATCCTTAAAGCCAAAGACTTCTTCAAGTGAAGTAGTGAGGAAGCGTTTGTCTGAAACGTCGCGAAAAACTGGGGTTTGGACTTCACGATAATCAACTGCGAGCCAAGAGCGGACGTAATTGCCGATACCGGGGGGACCACTAGTTCTGGTTCTAATGTAATAGTTTTCGTAACCACCGAATACTGCTCCAGGTGGAAACTGCTCAACATAATCAGCCATCCAGTCTTTCCCGTCTTGAGTGAGTTCAATTTTAAAACCAGGTGTGGCACAACGAGCTTCATAACCTTGATCAATCAGGTCGTCACGAATGGTTTTTAAATTTAAATCCACACCCCCAGAACTTCCGAGCGATCTGTTGAGGCCTTTGATTGGATGAATATAGAACTGATCCTGCTCAGCGTTGTAAGCATCGTAAATTGAAATGTCGTAACCGGCATACAATTCAGAAATTGATGTCCAGGGACCGGTTTCCGTGATTACTACTGGTCTGCCCAACTCGCCAACCACACCGGCCACATGGTTAGTCCAAATGTTTTGCATAGTATCGCTGACTGGATAAATATTACCAGCAACGGCATAGAGCGAACCAAAATTTGCCCCAGCTCGCAGCATTGCTCTGGGGATGCCGTCGGGTCTGCCCGTATCGTCGTTAAACATAAAACTTGTCAGGTTAAAGGCGGGGGAGAGGAGTCGCACATTGCTTGGCAGACCCGCGCTTATGAGCGAATTCATATAGGTAGCTAGTTTTGGGCCGACGCAATCGTAAAATGCAGCTTTTTCTACTGCGGGACTAGTACCATTGGGCGCATTACAGGTTGGTGCAGCCCAGTGTTCAATGTCTGGTTCGTTGGGACCGGCGATTGCGTAAAAAGGCCTACTAGTAAGCCCAGCTACGGCTCGTAAAAAATTGGCATAGTCGCTTGGATTATCAAAGCCTTCGCTTCCTTGAGTGGTCCCGATACGAATAATGACGTTGTCAACTTGCTCATTATTGATGATGTCCGCAATTGTTTGTGGGCTTGTGGATGCTCTGGCAATCTCTAAAGTCCACTTCATTTTGAATTGACGAGCTTTTTCGTAGTTTCCGCCCTTGTAATAAGTGGCGTAGTTTACTCCAAGCCCAGCTGCGCCACAGTCACCATCACACAGTTCATTCAATTGAAAGTCGGTGAGTTGGTGCTTTTGGAAGTTGGGATCTGGATTTGTGCCAAAAACGTTAAATAATAGAGCCGACTCAACTGGCGTCTGAGTCATCAGAAATTCAAAATCTGCTTTTAAATCGGTCAAATCATACGCGCTGGCCAAATTTGGGTGTAACAAAACAGCTGAAAATAACACAAACACAACCAACGTGATTAGGCGTAGGCGAAACATCAATACTATTATATAGCCTTTCGGCTAGCATGGGATGGAGAGACTACCAATTAATAGCGGACGTTGGAATACGGAACGTTTTAATCACCGTCACTCCGGTGAAGTCAGCTATTAAATTGATAATAATGAATGCGCTCAGTGCCAAGACTAAACCAAGTATGGCATAGGTGAACGTGCGTTTGGCCGAATCAATGTTTTTTGAGTTGGAACCAGCAGTGAGCCACTTGAATGCTCCTAGGATGAACATGACAAAACCACCCAGGCCAATCAAGGTGATGATGACTGTAAAAATATTGGCAATTAGACACTCAAGGCCTTGAATGGTGGGTACATCGCCAGATGAACCAGCCAAGCAAACTCCAGACCAGGCTCTAGTTTGAGCTTGGGCTTGAGCGGGAATAACGAAGCTAAGGCTTACTAATGCGACAAATAGTGAAAGGGCGACAAGGCGATTTCTAGCTGGTTTCATGGTATAGGTAAGTATACTACAAAACAGCCCGGCGAATGCCGGGCTGTTTAAATTCAATAACAATAGAACAGCGCGCTTAGCGAGTGTTAAGTTGTCTAATACCTGAAAATGCTTGTTCCAAATTATCAAACCCAAGGATTTGGAGTAGTAGCATAAGAATGGCGTATGAGGCGGCCAAAACAATTAAGCCGATGATAGCAGCGGTAATTTTGTTACGGGCTGATTCGGTTTTGCCTTTGTCTCCACCAGAGGTAATCCATTCGAAGGCACCCATGATGAGATACAAAAACACAGCAAGTGCGGCTAACGCCATCACGATACTGAGCAAACTGCTGATAACACCACCAAGGTTTGTAGCAAATCCTTTAGCTGGTACAGTTACGGTTCCAATGCTTACGGCAGCCAATGCGTTTGAGGCTGTTAAAAATAAAGCTGTTCCAGCGGTACTGGCGCCGGCAACAATCTTTGTCAAGGTTTTTTTCATATCTATCCCTTCGATAAGTACTGTTACTACTATAACGCGTTTTTTACCTATTTGTAAATACGCCTATGATTCTGATTATACCAGAAGAGCGGATTTGAAGCAAAGCTTGGGATACAAAGAGTCAGTTGCTCGTTAGGGAGTGGGAAGGGGTGCAGGTGGGGAAACACAAGCTGTACCCCAAAAATCTAGCACACAAATTCCAAGTATCTGCTGAATAAGCATGAACAATGCCACTACGGAGCTGAGCA
>CAYNWG010000084.1:0-3567 GCA_964400865.1 uncultured Pseudomonadales bacterium | reverse complement strand
AGTTATGAAACTATCTCAGAAACAACTTAAACTATACCGACCAGAAACAAATGATTTAATCAAAGAATGAGCTGGATGAAACTAATAGTAAGGCTAGTGAAATTAATATACTATGATAGATAGTCATTATCTTTCTTGTTTAATTGTTTAAAATTCAAAAATAACTATGCCGTTCAATCCAATTAATACCGAACTGATGTTAAGTGGTAGCCACACAAGATTTAAGAAACGTGAACAACCATTACTTTCTGAGCAAGAAAACGAACTCAAACTGACAAATAAACGAATCTTGCAAGAAGGAATTATTATCTTACGAAAGTTGAGAACGCAGGCTTTGGCGGAGCAGGATCCTGTAGTACGGCAACAATTTTTAGTAGAAGCTCATCACTTTTCAAGTCAAATGGCTGAGGTAATCATTAATCAAGCGCTGCAAGATAAGCCATCAGCAATTGACTCAGCTTTCCTTGAGTTGCTTCAAAAAGCTCGAGAAACGTATGGAGATAAGGAGGCTGATTCCGGGCACGCAACTCCTCCTCAATTTTCAGTCGGCAACTTGTTTGAAGCGGTGGATGATATGCTTGTTCGCATTGAGGAAAAAGCCGGGACATTGAATAACCCCAGCCATAAACTAACAGAAACAGAAATACAATATGTACTTCATGAATTTTTAAGAGGAACAAATGATTTAACTATAAATGCGATATCAAAATTATTTCAAGAACACACAAAAATTGGCGGAATATTAAGTGGTGGAAGTGTATATACCGAAATGGTTAAAAAAATAGTAGCAATGTATGCCGATCCTTCTTTGACGCTTGATACCTTTATCATCGCGGTTGATAAAGAACAAAAAAGAGCTGTTTTTGAATCGAGCGAAGATGACAATTCGGTGCAAGCAGTATTAGTTACTGACGACATGATTGATGGGGGAGGAACTGTATTAACGGCTCTTTGGAATGTGGGCGAACAATTTCTAAATGCAACAATCTACTCTGGAAAAGGGACTGACGATCCTGGTGGTTTTGAAAAACGTAGGGTCCAAAAACACATGAATTATTTATTTTGCCTTTTTCAAGATTTTGCCGAGCTTTCAGAGGAAGGGAAAACCGATGAGGCGCTCGCAGTGTTTGATCGAGCAGAAAAATACGCAAAAGAAAACAGTGTAATTTTACCAGCTGGATATTACATTCGAAAAGCAAAAATAGAAAAATCAGCAAGCGAGTTGACAATGTTGCAATGAGCCAAACTTCTCACAAGAGGCGGGTTGAAGCAGACATTGTACTTAATTTGAACAACTTGGTTTATGAAATCATTATGCGACGCACACTCATAGTTATCGGCATACTCCTCATACTCGCTGTTCTGCCAATGGGATTGTATTTTCAAGACGCTGGTTGTGGAGCATGTACTCCAAAACTGATACCTAAAGTTACGCTTTCATTTGTATATATTCCAAAATTTACTAGAATCAAAAACACGCGCTTTTGCCAGATAGCTGGGTGCACTCCAGGTACAACATTCCCTTTTTTTGTCGATATATTTGGTTTGGGAGTGGTGCTACTGTTAGTTTTTAAACTGAAACAAACCTAATTACCCACTCTGACCCAACTTTTCTAAAATAGCCAATAGACAAATAAATAGCGGAATACTTCCCCTAGCGCCCAATGATTCAGAAATTTTATCTCCTCCGTGCAAAATTTGATCAAATGACTTTGGATCTGTAGTTATATCTGAAACATAATAGACATGATTTGATTTGAGTGTCAATTTTTTTAGCGCCTCGATTAGATGAAATGCTTCCATTTCCAGACATAATTCCTCAATGAGTGGATCATCTAATATTTCTGCCATTTCATCAGGTTGTTGGAAGGTCAAACCCGCTGTTGTTAACAAACTGGCAAATTTTACTGGATAACCATATTGAGCGATTAATTCTTCGACTGGATTTTCAATTAGCTTGCTTTTATCTTCAAATTGCGAAAATATTTGTTTACCCAAAATCACATCTCCCACCAACACTCTCCGATTATCTCCATTTGAAAAATTTCCAACCTTACCAATAAAATTCTCACTTTCTAGAGAGGGAAATTCAGCAACTGCGGCTTCCAACGTAGTTCTTGATAGATTGCCCAATGTATATGGAACAGATAAAATTGTCCGATTATTGGTTTTCAGTTTCGTTAGTATTGTTTGTAAGAATTCTGGCAAATTAGAAAATATTTCCGAATGAATTTGTGTGACATCAATTAAGTCGACTGGATCGGCAATTGGGCTGTCCGCAGTCGCTACCAACCTATTAATACCAATTTTCTCAAATGTTTCTGGGCTAAACAGTCGCTCGCGTAATTTTTGAATGTCTAAATCGCTCCCAACATACTGTGAAAGTTGTTGAACTAAAAAGAATTTTTCTGCTGCCTCTCTAACTTCCTGACTTGAAAGTTTTTCTAGTGAAGATGAAATTTCACTTCTTTTTGCTTCAAAAGCTGTCTCCATTTGTACAAACTCCTGATCTGAAAATAGTCCAATGGATAAAAAGATCCTCATCGAAAAATCATTGCCAAATAATAGATCTGTAGGGTTTTTCAGTTTTTCCTTTTCAATTTTATTTTTAGCAATATCCATCGTCATTTCTGCGGCATTTGGCTCTTTAATCCCTCTCCATCCTCCAAGTACTTTTTGATTTGGATGCTCTGGACAAATTATCGCGTCTTCTCTATCCTCACTTACCCATTCCGCAAGTAGTTCTGCGGCAAATGTGTCGAGGTTGTTCATTCTGTCTGATAGTTCTAACAGGCGGTAATTGATCGACTGCATTAATTCAGAGTCTCTATTTTTCAACGCCACTTTTTTCTTCTTCAACATCTCAATTTCTGATCTGACGTGGGTTTCATATAACTCTCTAAAGGCAATCTTAATGGGTGTAATATCTTCACCTCGTTTAATCATCGCCATTACAGATTCTCTGGCTTGTTCTAAACTTCCAAGCCAAGACAACATTTCAAACGCGTCAGTTGGATCTTGCAGCAATACATCTCTCACATGAAAAGTTAATTCTGAATACTCCTCGTCAAAATCAAAGCGCGTATACCAACGACACCGCTTGGGACCATGCTTCCTTCGCTTTTCTCTCCTAAGAGCTCTAGACACATGTACAACATCCATAATTTCGCTGGTACTATTGGTAAAGTGAATCGCCTTCAATTTTTTTCTAAAAATCAAAGTTGGCATTCTTTCGCCGACATATTTGATCATCGAAGCAACTGTATTGGGATCATCAGGCCGACCATTAAGCAAACCTTGTGGGTAAAGCTTCATCAAACGCTTCAGATGCTCAAGCTTGACTTCGCGACCGCGGTCATACTGTTGTAAAAGAAAGAATTGAGCCTCTGCTAATTGGGCAGAGGTTATGCTCTCACCAGAATGCTCTTGGTGAGTCAGCCATTGGGTAAACACCTCTTCCGTCTGAATGGGAGTGTATTCCAAATTCCTCATATTAAGCCTATATTATACACATTTGATGTGTAAAAATCAAATAGTATACAATAAAAGCATGCATTTTCCATTTTT
>CAYNWG010000083.1:0-3606 GCA_964400865.1 uncultured Pseudomonadales bacterium | reverse complement strand
ACGGTTGGTTACCCGCACAACCAATCCACCCTGTTTTGCAACTAGATCTGCATACTTACCAGCCACTCCCGAAATACTCGTTGTATTGGCAATTCCAATCGGACAAGTCTCTCCAAGTCTACCCAAGATAACCAACTCCGAAGCAGCATACTCTGGGTTTTCTACAATTTGTACTCCCTCATCCTGCAGTAATTGCCAAATCGGCAACAACTGCCACGCTTCTTTAAATTTTCCGAGTTTCAACAGGTTTGTAAGATTAGTTTGAATCGTTCTTTTTGTAGAATGGTTATCAGCAAAATTAGTATTCTCGAGTAGAATTATCTGATTAACTAGCACGCCTGTTGCTGCTGCAACTTCCCAAGGTTTGTGCAATTCGCCAGCCATGCTAGAGGACGGCACGATAATTAGTTTTGAATATGTTTTTTCTGGATCAAGCTGAGCAATCAAGATCGAACCTGATTGACCGGCCTTTGGTGAATCAGTAATTGCAATGACTTGATTTTGAAATCCCTTCGGCACCCATCGCAATATGGCGTTGATACTTAGAGATAAAGTAACCCATAGGGCAATTAAAACTAAAGCAAGAAATAAAAACAGACTCCACCATCGTTTTCTTGGTTTTGTTGATCGAAGTCGAACTTGATGCTTTTTTTTGCGGGCAGGCATACGTATGATGTCTATTATTACAGGGGTTAGGAACTTTGCATAATCCAGTCTCTCATGTTTGTTGCTAAACGAACCATAAGCCTCAAGTTATGAATACTTGCTAATCGATAAAAACTAAGTTCTGCAACATTGTACAGATGGTGTAAATATGCTCTGGTGTACCCTCCTCTGCAAGTTGAGCAATCACAATCTGCCTGAAGTACGTTATGATCTGTCGCAAATCTTTGATTACTGATCGCTAATCTACCTTTGGGAAACTCTGATATGAACACAGGTGTTTTGGTAGTGGTATCAAGGTGGCCAACAAATAACGCGCCATTCCGAGCCAACCTAGTTGGACCAACGCAATCAAACATATCAAAACCCATGAGTATGGCCTCGATCACGTCTTGTGGATCTCGGCCCATGCCCATGGCGTACCTTGGTGCCTGCTCAGGCAACAGCTTACCAATCGAGGCCATCACATGCTGTGTACCAGTCAAATCGTAGCCCACTGTTTCGCCACCAAGCGCATAGCCATCAAAACCAATCTCAAGCAGCGAACGAAGTGATTTCTCGCGTAAAACAAGTGAGGTTGAACCCTGGACAATACCAAATAAAGCTTGATATTTTCCATACAGACTCTTTTTGTTCGCACTCTCCCACTCTATTTTGCAACGTTGAGCCCATCTTGTAGTCCGCTCAACAGAGTCATTCATCATTTTGTCAGAACTTGAGTCTGGCAAACATTCATCAAAAACCATAATAATGTCTGCTCCAAGTGATTGTTGAATTTGAATCGAAGTCTCTGGAGTCATTACATGCTTCGAGCCATCTAGGTGAGAGGTAAAAATGACTCCTTCTTCAGAAATTTTGACTGTAGAAGCCAGACCTTTGGCTCGCTGTTGCTCGCCCAGAGAAAAAACTTGATAACCACCAGAATCCGTTAACATTGGGTGATCCCAACGCATAAATTGATGCAGGCCACCAGCCGCTTCTATAATCTTTGTACCTGGTTTTAGATAGAGATGGTAGGTATTACCCAAGATTATCTGCGCCTCCAGTTGCTCCAAGTCTAGAGAGTCTAGGCTTCTGACACTCGCTCGAGTACCCACTGGCATAAAAATCGGGGTCTTGATTTGACCATGCGGAGTCGTTATACTCCCTGCTCTGGCTAGACCTCGAGTTGTGCTTAGTGAAAAACTAAATGAGTTTGGCATACAGTAAACACATATCCTACCATGCTATCAATCAACCAGTTCGACTATATCCTCCCTCCATCGCTCATTGCCCATGCGCCACTTACAAAACGCACCGCTAGCCGCCTGCTTTCACTAGATAGAACGTCGAAAAAGATAACCCATCATCACTTCAGTGACTTAGCTGCGCTCTTGCAGCCAGGTGATGTGCTCATTCGCAACGAAACAAAAGTCATTCCTGCCCGATTATTTGGCCAACGAAAATCAGGTAAAAATATTGAGTTATTGCTAATTAGTCCAGTCGACGACAGTGGTGTTAAATGGAAGTGCTTGACTAAGCCTGGGTTAAATCAAAATGAAAAAATTTTATTTAAATCTGAAATTGAGGCAATTAATACTTCTCCCAAGGACAGTTACGTCAAAGAAATTGAGTTTGGATGTTCCAAAACAGAGTTACGTACGTTGATTTTGAAAAATGGACACACCCCTCTCCCCCCATATATTTCCAATCAATCCAGCGAGCATCTCTTACGAAAACAGTACCAAACCACGTATGCAAAACATGAGGGCTCTGTTGCAGCGCCCACAGCCGGATTGCATTTCACCAAAGAACTAGACAAAGAATTGGCTTTACGAGACATTTCAATTCTCCCAATCACCCTACATGTTGGGTTAGGCACCTTTGCTCCACTCAGAGAAACAGTTTTTGCAGAAAAACAACTTCACGCAGAATGGTTTTCGGTCAGCGATATGACAGCTCAACAAATCAACCAAGCCAAACAAGAAAAGCGACGAATTATAGCGGTGGGGACGACATCAGCCCGCACGCTCGAAAGTTGCACAAATTCTAAGGGACAAATTGAACCGAAAACCAGCGAAACTACTCTCTTTATTTTTCCACCGTATAAATTTCGGAGTGTGGATGGATTGATAACCAATTTTCATTTACCTAAATCTAGCCTACTCACCTTGGTTTCGGCATTTGTTAGTGCACCAAATACACCAGAAAATTTCACATCATTCAATGAGAGTTTGATTGGTAAATCATACCAAACAGCAATAAGTGAACAATACCGATTTTACAGTTTTGGTGATGCTATGTTGATAACCTAAACACCCAATTCGTAGCGCACAAACTTGCTTACAGCAATTTTTTCGCCAATTTTGCCACTTAATTCTTTGACTAAGTAGCTGATGGTTGCTCCACCGTCGCGAATATATTCCTGCTCGAGCAACTCTTCCACATTTTCTGGATTCATAGCTGCAACTTGCATAGCGATATTTTTACCAAGGGCTTGAAATTCTGCATTGCGTGCCACAAAATCTGTTTCGCAAACTAGTTCAACCAACGCAGCCACTCGACCACCACTATGAACATACGAAAAAATTGCACCTTCTTTGGTTTCCCTGTCCGACTTTTTATCGGCTTTGGCTAAGCCTCGTTCCTTTACCAAGGCAACGGCCTGTTGATAATTTCCCTCTGTTTCTGCGAGCGCTCGCTTGCAGTCAAGTACTCCCGCACCTGTTTCTTCTCGTAGTTTTTTAATATCGGTAGCATTAATAGACATTTTTACTCCTTTTTCTTTGCTGAAGTTTTTGTAACTTTGGCAGATTTAGTGGTTTTTTTTACTTCTTTGACTACTAGTTTTTTGGTTACTTTAGGACTAGAAGCTTTAACTGTTTTAGCCGTTACTTTTTGCTCCACCACCGGTTTTACAACTTGTTTTGCTACAGGCTTTGTCGCCTCTTTAGCTACTATTGG
>CAYNWG010000082.1:0-3610 GCA_964400865.1 uncultured Pseudomonadales bacterium | reverse complement strand
TTGCTTGATTTAGCAACAATTCTTCGAGGTGTTCCAAATAATATCCAATGGATTCCATGACGACCTCTATATTGACCTCGTTCATGCCAACAGGTTCCTCTTTAGCATTTTCTAGTTTTTTGATTTCTGCCTCTATATCAATAAGGTCTTTCTCCATATATCCAATGGCGACTTCAGAATTTAAGTATCTAATTTTATTTGCAACCGAACGTGCCTGCGCTCTCAAGTCATCAATTTTTTTATCTACCTTTGAATTATCATTTTGGGTGGTTGATTGCATCTGATACCACTGCTCAATGACATACTTTTTGAGATCAGCAATATATTTGGGAGTAACTGCAACTTTGGTAACAAACGTTTCAATCGTGTCAGTGAACTCTTTACAGGGGACTCGAAAGTAATGGCCTCGATTATGACAATGATATGCAGGATAGTACTTACCCAACTT
This sequence comes from uncultured Pseudomonadales bacterium, assembly GCA_964400865.1. Classification (GTDB taxonomy): domain Bacteria; phylum Patescibacteriota; class Microgenomatia; order UBA1400; family PJMF01; genus DAOQVB01. The sequence continues at coordinate 3,162 of CAYNWG010000082.1, read as the reverse complement.
ACCCTTTGAGGCGCTGCCATAGAGTGGTTTATTACATTTGGGACAATGTACGTGTTTTTTATAGGGGAAGTCGGGATTCTTAACCTGTTTTACGGCTAAATAGTCGGGAGGTTTTTCTCTTTCGATACTAACTTGCCCATACTTTTCGGTAATGATCACTTTACCTCGATTAGCTTGATTAAATTCTTGAATCGTCACTAAGCCCTCAAACTTCCCCTTAATTGGATGATCTTTGGTCCATTTTTCTAGATTCACCCCAGCGTAGATTGGACTCCGGATATAGCGCCAAAACTGTTTGAGATTGAGTGGATTACCACCACGTGTCCCAATTATCTTTGTTCGGTCTTGCTGGTTTCTTCGTTGAAAAGTTCTTGTCTTAAAACCCAGACTGTTGAGCTTATCTACAATCTCAGTATCACAGAGGCTGCTGGTCAAACGATAGTCGTACATTCGTCTAATCCAAACCGATTCGTCTGGATCAGGAAGTAATACCACACGCTTGCCGTGATCTGTATCAATTTTTTCATTACGATAACCATAGGGAGCTCTTCTAACTCGATAGCCCATGCGTACATAGCGGATTTCAGCGCCAATCATCCGAGTCATGATGTCACGCATCTCATCCTTAGCCCGTTCAGCTTCTAGGATTTCAGCCTTTTTTGTGGGGCTATACACACTCCAATCAAACTGAACATCTAAATGTTCTAGTGTATTGACCTGCTGGTTGCTAATGATGCCATAAATATCCGTCAGTCTAACTCCAGTAACGTCAAGCTGTCGTTTTAAGTGGTCATATAAGTAGGAGCCACCACGAGTGAAACGATCGATGGACTTAATAATACAGAGCTGAATGTTATTTTTCGGATTGGCACAGTAATCAATTGCTTCCTGAACAGGCTGTTCCTCCTTGGAAGCCGATTCCATAAAAATAAAGATTTTTTTAATCTGAATTCCTCGAGCCAAGGCGAATCGCTCAATCTGTTGTTTTTGATCCTCTGGCGAATCACCTTGTAAACCCTGCTTAACTGAAGAAATTCTAATTGCAGCTACTGCATTTTGTGTGGGCAGTGGTATATTCACGTCTGCTCCAATTCTTCATGATGATTTGGTCGTACTATCCCAGCTGCAATATCGCTTTGGACTTGTTCAACAAGTATTCTGGCAAACTTTCTTAACCAAGCTATTTCTTCCGGTGAATGCTTCTGAATTTCTTGAGCCAATTGGTTATCAGTATCAGTCATATCCATACCTTTCAAACTATCTATATATAGATAGATTATCGAGTAAATACGACCTTGTCAAGCATCAGTTCAAGACGTAATTACTGAACAATATCGATATTTATTATTGTCGACTTTTCTGGACTGTTACTAGCTCAAACATAACTAAAGAAGCATGCTACAATTTATTTGATTTTAGTGAGTAGCGGTATTTTGTATTATTTAGGAGAACATATGATTGATTTAGAAGGTTATCAGCCAGATCAAACTCTTGAGCCAGATAAAGATACTGAAGTTGAGCCACTAGATGCAGAAACTCAAGTTGCTACAACTACTGCAGAGGAAGCAGAGGTTTCACCACTTCAGCATATTGCTCATGAATCTACTCTTATTGCAGCAGATAAAATTGGATATCAATTCACTAAATCTGATTTAGATTTACTTAAAAGTTCTGGACTTGCTCGGTTTGATGCAAATGGAAATTTAGTTTCTGTCAGCTCACTAGCGATGCATCAGGCCAACTATAGAAACTTTGGAATTCTTGATTCTACGAATGTAAGCATTATCAGATTGGCGAGTGAATTAAAAAGCGTACTTGCCGTTAGAGAATCTGCTTATGAAAATGCAACGAGAGGTGTCTAATTAGTCGAGGAATAAAAAATTCCTATTGTTTGCAAACTATGTTTATTTCAGGGCATTCTCTTGTACTATCATTGTCGATACCTAGACCTTGAGGTATACTCCACCCACTAGAATCCTGCCCTGGAAAATAAGGGTATTGGTATTGAAAAATATCTCACACAACTGCTAACACTTCCCTGGTCTTGGTTCATTTCATTGCTATTATTTGGTTTTATCATTGTAACTGTGAAAATGAGTACCCATTGGCAGCCACCATTTTATTTCGAAAATAAATATAAACGGGCTAAGCTGGAATCGCCACGAGGGTACAAAGAACTAGTAGCAATTCGTATAGATGCATTCGTAGAATACGACTAGCAGGTTGCCGTATCCGTTTCTAGACATAGTGTTGATCTCGTATCAACTTGCCGGTATCTCCATCCGCTTGGGTCCACGTATCGTTGCAAACGATATAGTAGTATCCAGCCACCACCGAGAGAGTTGACTGCCAAAGCTCAACAGGTCATCGAGCTGCTGCTGAAGCAACTGAATGTGCGTTGATGCCTCTTTTTTTAGCTGTATTCTTTTCTTTATTTGTAGGAAAAATCTGCCTTTTCTTGATTCCTTGATTGCATAATCCACGTGAGCAACCAATGGAGACTCAAAGTCAGCTTTGACTACCTCAGTTTCTTCCTCGTTCGTTTGTAGAGCTATAAGTACCTCTCGCTCCTTTTGTAGGGCAAGTTGTAAGGCAAAAACTTTTTGTTGCCACTGATCGATAATTTCTTTCATCAGTAACAGCACGGTCGCTTCATCGCGTTGTTTTTCTTGATTGAGTCTTTCAAGATGAAAATTGAACAAGAATGCTACTGCTGCAACGCCATCAACTTGATAGTCTGGTGTCCCAAACAACTCAATCAGCTGTTGGAGAGATGCGCGCTGTGCTTGTGTGTCAAAATAATCAGACAAGGCTGGCTGGACCTCTCGTAGCTCTAGTTGTTGCGTGCCACGCAAACTTCCATCAAATAACCTGGCTGGGACCTGGGTTTGACGAACCCCAACTCCAAATTGTTGAGCGTACTCGCCCAAATGCAACTCTGCGTTTCTCAGAGTACCTGACATAGATTTCCTTTCCTCACATATCTGTGAGAAATACTACGACAAGCAACCGACGAAACCAACAACTAGTTATCCAAATGCAGGGAAGATAAGAGAGTGTCGTTCATGTTTCGATGCTCGTCGATGCTACAAGACGCTGGTGAAGACCGGACTTCCAGATTGTTTCGTTGTAACAACTGGTTACCGTTGCGGCACAGTTGCA
>CAYNWG010000081.1:0-3767 GCA_964400865.1 uncultured Pseudomonadales bacterium | reverse complement strand
CAGAATCAAACATCCATAAGAACCAACACTATTCTTGGGTGAGCTGTCTGAGTTGCGCTGAAACTTGAGAAATTTGTGAGCCCATTGTCCCAAATTTGGAACACTTCTTCACGAGTTTGATTGAACTATACTACAAGCTAGTCGAGCTTGGGTTGTGTTAGGGCTGACAGTAATTGTCAACTATGGTACCTGACGAAGAAGGTTTAAGGACGATGCTATGCTTCTGCCTAGATTCATTGATTATTACCCCATCTCTAAGTTCAATATTGCGCTCTGCCAACTTAGCATACTCAGGTTCATGTGTAACCATAATAATTGTTTGTCCTTGCTTGTGTAATTTAAGAAATATATTCAAAACTGTTTCAGATGACTCGGTGTCTAGGTTAGCAGTTGGCTCATCTGCAAAAAGTATTTTTGGATTATGGACGATAGCTCGGGCAATACTAACTCTTTGTTGCTGACCTCCTGATAGTTGACTGGGCAAGTTGTCTAATCTGTCTTCAAGATCAACATTGTCTAATGCTTCTTCTGCTCTTTTTTGAGCGATATTTTCATCAATACCCTGCATAAGAAGAGGCATCATGACATTTTCCTTAGCAGTCAGCATCGGTAATATGGCGTAATCTTGAAAGATATACCCTAAGTTTTTTAATCTAAATGAGATTCTTTCTTCACTTGATAATACAGACGTATCAATATTTTCAATCATGATAGTTCCCTGGTTAGGTCTATCTAGCAAGCTAAGCTGGTATAAAAGTGTACTTTTACCCGATCCAGATATACCGGTAATAGCTAAAAATTGTCCCGAAGGTACTGAAAAACTAATGTTGTTTAACGCGGTTAGCGTATTGTCACCAATAGAAAATACTTTTGTCAGGCTGTTGATTTTTATCATAGTTATCTGCCTAAGATTGCATCTAATGTATTTTGTTTGGTCACCATCTTGGCTGGAACATAGCCAGAGATTAAAGCGGTAACTGTCAAGATACAACCACGAATAATTAGTCCACTTGTGGTGATGGCCAATTTTCCTTCGGTCACTGGAAATTTTAAGGGGTGAATATCTAACCAAGGCGCTAAAAACCAAATAACAATAAAGCTTGAAAATAAAATTCCTGAAAGTGCATAAAACAGCGACTGGATGACGTAGGATATCTCTATGGCGCGAGCTGAGATACCGATACCCTTCATAATACCGATATATTTTCTTCTAGTGATAGCGTTGACGAAAATCACGATAAAAATTGTGATCGCTCCGACAATCAATGAAATCACTCCCACAATGTTGCCAAGCATTGAAAAGGTCTTTTTCATATCCGAAATGGCCTTGGGCAATGTTTCTTCGGCTGTTTCTACAATAATGTCACTACTGTATGGAAAGTTATCAACAATATATCCCTTAGCTTCTTCATTATCTGCGTCTTGTTGGAGTAATATTGCAATTTCATTAGAATTGAGGTTTTGATTATTTATGAGGGCCCTCAAAGTGCTCTCAACCATGAAAATACGATTGTCGATTGTGGTGTTTCCAGTGTCGATAATACCTTTAACGGTTACTTCGATATCTCTTGCTCCGACAATCAGCTTTAATCGAGAGCCTATTACAACTTCTTCCAAGCGCGTTTCTGTAGAAGATCCTTTCGAGTACTCCGCCAGCAGTCCTTTTCCTAAGACAATACTGTCTGAATCATTGTCATTCAAAAATTCTCCGGTAATAATTTGGGTAGACAATCCAGTCACCGCATCTTCTTCACCTGGGTTAATTCCTACCAAAGTACCACTTACTCTTTGTCCAATATCGGATTCCTTAATTTTTACCTTGTTTTCATTTTCTAAGATTGCCGCCACAGTGTAACGTTTTGATAATGCTTTGTATGAAGGCAGACTCTTAATCAGTGAGTCCAACATACTAGATTGAGAGATAGAAACATTTTGGCTAGCTGGCTTTATTAGGATGTCTGAAGAATAATACGTTTTAAATGAGGTCATCATGCCGTCAGCTAGTCCAATGAGAATGCCTCCCATTAACACCATATTAAGAAATGTGAGAGACATGACAAAAATGATGAGAGCTGTTGACCAGGGATTGTTACGTTTTAGTTCACGAATAGCTAAAAATTTTCCTACGGAAAAATCCTTCTCCAGTTTTCTAAAACCTGCAAATGAGTTCATAAGCTTTTGCTTGTGGGTCTCACTAGCACTTGCGTCCCGTTTTCCAAGCCGGATACTATTTCTACTTTGGCAAATCCTTTTTCTCCCAACTCTACAGCTGTCAGTTCACCATCATCACTATCCAATTTTTGAACATATGTCTTTCCGTTTCGATAAATTATGGCGCTCGAGGGGAGCGAATACGTGTTTTCTTTGCGAATTAACTCAATCGTAGCGATAGCAGTCATGTTGGGCTTAATGTCAGTTGGTAAATCAGCGATTTCAATTTTCGTTTCAAACGTCACCACTCCACCATCAACCGTTCCAACAGAATCAATTGAGGTGACTTTTCCGGAGAGAACCTCGTCTTTCATGGAATCAAAAGTAACGCTTACTTTTTGACCTACTTTAACTTTTGGCACATATATTTCATTTATGTAGACAGTTAAGAGTGCTTCATTCTCCAACGACTCTTCATAGGCAATCTTTGCCAGGTTTATTTGTGCTTGAGCGGCAGCAATCGAAATATTTGCCTCTTTATACTTTGTTTCTGTTGATAGAAAATCTTTCTCTGCCTGAACAAGTTTTGAATCAATGCTTAATTTCTCCAGATCTGTATAATCTTCTTTGGTAGTCGGATTAGTTGTGTTATCGTTTTTATAGTTAACACTATTTTCAGCATCTAAAACTACTTGTCTTTTTGACCACATGGCAGCGTCGGCTGCTTCCTTATTTTGCCTGGCTGTGGTGAGTGCACTAATTGCGCTTTGATAAGCTGCATACGCAGAGGCCTTTTCTGTTTCTGTAGTAGTTTTATGAAAAATACCACTTACTTGGATATTCTCAAGAAATGTCTCCTCTTGGGCTGTGTAGATGAGTCGGGTATCTGGTTTGCGGAGTACAACAGTTTTAAAACCAACGGCTACTACGAGGATCAAAACAATTATTGGGATTACTTTTGGTATCTTCATAGTTATTCTGATTTTTCAGCTTCTAAAATGTCGGTAAAAATGCGCACTAATTCTTTGAGATCATTTTCTGGAATAATTGACAAAACCTTAAAATGATTTTTCTCCAACTGTTTGTGATATATCCCTAATTGCTCTTCTCCTTTTGGAGTAAGTGAAAGACAAATGATCCTGCGGTCCTTCAAACTATCTTCTCTTTGGATATACTCTGCATCAGCAAGTCGATTGGTAAGTTGTGCTACGGCCGACAGCGACATTGATAATTCATCAGCCAGTGCGCCCACCGGAGTTTTGGGCTGTTTGTGAATGTAGGTAAGAGCTTGTACCTGAAGTAGTGTGATAGCTTTATCTTCAAATGAACTTGTTTGCTCGATTAACCGACGAACTTTAACCGCTTTATTTAAAAACTCGGATAATAATTTTGTATGGGAAGTATTCATAATAATAGTAAATGATATTTATTTTATAAATAGTTTATGGCATTAACTATATAAAGTCAAGAGCCTTGTCCACCAGTTGGGTATGGAACACTTTTTGCCTTGGAATTTCAATTCGAAGAAAAAAGACTAAACAATATAGCCTTAAAATTTAGCCTGGTGACCCCATGGGGAATCGAACCCCAGTTACAAGGATGAAAACCTTATGTCC
>CAYNWG010000080.1:0-3790 GCA_964400865.1 uncultured Pseudomonadales bacterium | reverse complement strand
CCAAAACTGCCAATGTATCCATCCAACGAAATCTTGGGGTAAAACAATCTAATGCCAAGTGGGTCATTTTTATGGATGCAGATAACCGCATCCCACCCGCATTTCTGGATGGAATTAAATACCAATTAGCGACTAATCAAAAGATTGATTGCTTTACTTGCTGGATTGATGAATCTGGTTACAAAACAGCCGATAAACCGCTCATTACTATGTATAACTTATTGATTGAAGTGCTTTCAAAAGTTAAGCCAGGTGCTCTGGGAGCATTAATTGGTGCAAAGCGCGCCTTGGCGATTAAACATCCCTTCAATGATGAGCTTGCTATGTCTGAAGATTATGAGTTTATCGGCACTCTAGTCAAATCAAAATATCACTTTGTTGTATTCCGTTTTCCCAGATATCATTTTAGCTTAAGAAGATTTGAGAGAGAAGGCGTACTCAAGCTCGCACGAGTATATACCAAAGCGCAACTCTACGTACTGATGGGTCGTCAAATAAAAAATGGTGAAATCGATTATCCTATGGGTGGAGATGCTCAGATAGCAAAATCACCGTGGCACCAAACTTCTCTCAAGTTACTGCAGAGCAATATTACCGATTTGCTCAAAAATCACAAAAATACAGCTCAAAAAATTCTTAATTGGCTCTCTGTTGAGGACAACTAAGCTTATTTTTTTTCTATAGTAATGTGTAGTGATTTTAAAAATCGATAGAGTAAAGCAATAAAAACCGTGTAGGCAATAAATGACAGTAATGACTCAAAAATACCACTTTTTAATGATGGAAAGAAAAATTGTAATCCCAAAATAGAAATTAAACCGAGAGGAAATGGCTGACCCAAAATTAATGCTTGTAACAATAATAGACCAATGTGCAAAACTGCACCAAAGCTACAAAATAGTAAGGTGGCAACTATTATTAAGTGCCAAGGCTGATTAATTTCAACTTTTTTCATACGGCAAAGTATACAATACACCCATGTCAATTAAACGCGCGACTCCAATCTTGATTGTTTCCTCAACTGAGGGACATTTAAGTATGGCGAATTCTATTGAATCCGGATTAAAAAGCCAAGGTTTTGCGAATGTTACTATTTATGTTGAAAATTCAGCGATACTACCCTATCGGCTCTATTATCGATATGCACCATCGCTTCATAAGTTATCAAGTCTGTTGCTAGGATCGATGAGTTTAGTTTCCACTCAAAGAAAAATTCTACAACTAAAATATAACAAACTAGCCAAACAATTAATTGCAAAACATCACCCAGAAATAGTTATCTCAACCAACTATGCCCTCAACTCAAGTTTTGAAGCGCTCATGATTAAAAGTCCGCTCAGCTATTTGACGGTGATTTGTGATCCGCGTAGTTATAACTTAATCAATGTGACTGATGGAAAAGGCATCAACTTGGTGTTTGATGCAAAACAGAAACAAATTATTAATCATGATTTTCCCTTAGCAATTTGCAAAGAAACTGGCTGGTTTGTTCGTCCAGAATTTCAACCACCAGCGTCTAACTTAGAAGCAAAAAGGGCAATTGGAGTAAATTCATCCAAGTTTTGTGCCTTATTAGTGGCTGGGTCAGAAGGCATGCTTCGTATTCAAAATACTGTGAAGGCACTGATGGAGAAGCAGCCAAATCTGACTATCGTCGTAGCTTGTGGTAAAAATCAGTTGCTATACCAGACCATGAAATTTATGGCAAAACAACTGGAAAACTCACAGATGCAGATCTTGCCTCTTTCATTTACTTCTGCAATCGCTCCCTACTTTCAAGCAGCAGATATTATTGTAGGAAAAGCTGGTCCCAATATGATTTTTGAAGCAATTGCCTGTCATAAACCCTTTTTTGCTACTACCTCACTGGGAGGTCAAGAAACGGGCAATCTTGATATGATCAAAGAACTTGGAATTGGGTTTGTGGAAACCGACCCTGAAAAAGCAGCAAAATTGTTAGTTAGTCTAGTCAATGACTCAACAATAATTGCAAAACTTGAGTCAAATATTAAAAGGCTCGCAAAATTCAATCTTGGCTCGGTTGCCAGACTAGTAGAACTCCTCGACACTAGTTCTCTGTAACTGAAGTTGACGAGGGTTGATTTGGATGTTTGAGTGCCGCTGCCAAGGCTTTGGTTAAACCATCAATGTCCCACATTGCATCGTAATGCACACCACCCTTTACTGTAGTTACATCTACCTGATTTGACCCAGGAAATGCATGGGCTGCCCGCTTAGTAAAATATTCTGGCGTACGTTCTGAAACATTTTTTGTTCTAAAACCTTCTGGGTCAACAGTGGTAGCTCCTGTAACATACAACAAACTTACTGGAACATTTTTTGTTGCTATTTTTGTTCTAGCACTTGCTGTGCTATCGCTACTCAATGCTAGCGAATTAGGTTTCATCTCTCCCAATTCATCTCTTATTCCTGAAGCCTGTGCTTCATTTTCCATCCATGAAAAAGGAGCATTGACAAAACCTCTAGCTAATTCTAAAGGTAATCTTTTTCCTGCGGGTCCTCCTTGAGTATCCCAGGCACGCATAATTGAACGAATACTATACCGAAATGATCGCACACGACTTAATTGCTCTTTTCCTTGTTTTTCACTTCTTGCATAGTTGTAAGGATCACGAACGCCTTTTTCTGCTACCCTAAAATCAATATTTGGGTTATTACCAATAGCGGGTTCGAGTAAAACCAACCTCGGATTGAAACCCTTATCTAATAAACGATCTCCCATCATTAAAGCCTGATTACCTCCAGCAGAAAAACCTGTTAAACAAATATCATTAGTAAGTCTCACCCCAGCTTGCTCAAGAGCTGTAATCATAATATCAGCTGCTGGACCCAAGTCTTTTGTCATGGCGGGGTTAACGGGATATCCAGTCTTCGTTGTTCCCGCTAAATGAGGCATCACAATTACTCGCCGAACTTTTCCTTTTAACTCTTTATTCTTAGCTAATATTTCACTGATTTGAGCAGCAAAACCGATGTTGCTCAGTGCATCTGATGCACCACCACCAAATACGATTAAATCAATGCCCTCTCCAACTATTTCTTCTGAGCATCTTGTGCAACTTGCTGTCTATCCCTCTCTTCCTTCGGCAAGTTTTCATCAATTGGTTCAAAAACATCCAGTTGAACTCTTCTGCCCAATTCTTGTGCTAATTTTTCAGGGTGCTGATTCGCTAGCAAATCCTCAACAGAGACAGTCGAGTTGACCACTTGGGTATATTCTGTACAGGGAAAAACCTGACCTTCTTTGAAGTCAAATCCCACCGAGTCACTCAATTCATTCCAGGTCGTTTTTTTCTTTGCAGCAGTTTGTTTTGATTCTGCCGATCGAAGTAGATTTATTTTAGCAGCTAATATATCAAGAGGAATTGAAATAAGGCGTTTGAGACCACTTTTTTTTGGTAATTCTGAATCTACCTTGGATCTACTGGTCGCGTACCTTTTTAAGGGCACTTCCAATCCTCTTGTTTGCGATTGAACAGGTTCTGGCGGATTAACAGCCTCTTGCAATTGATTTCTTAATCCACCAGCATTCATAAGTCCAGTTAATTCGTTCATGTGGATTCTTTTCTCATCTGCTGAATTTCTGCTAAAGTCGTGGCTTGTTCCCAAGTTTTGTCATCGCGAATTTTGAGCAAGCGAGGAAAGCGCATGGCAAAACCGGCACTATGCACTGGTGACTCAGTGAGTTCATCGGCGGCGACCTCGATAACTACGGAGGGCTCCAGCCAGACATCTGGCTGGAGCGATTTATCCACTTCGCCGTATTCCT
>CAYNWG010000079.1:0-3804 GCA_964400865.1 uncultured Pseudomonadales bacterium | reverse complement strand
GAAGTCTTATTTGTTGAACCTTTTAGTCGTCCCATATCTGTATTCTCTTAAAATTGTATTATGCCTATAAGGATAATATACTATCCCTAAAGGCATAATGTCAAGCACTTTATTTACCCTCATACTGAGCGCTTTTCTTTCTCTTTCAATACTTGATATAGTTCGATATAATCTTTGTTAATTCCCTGCCCAAGTTATGAAGATAACGGCAGGTATGACAAATAATCAAAAGCTCCTTATATATAGTTGGCAGTCTCAAGGAGGGTCAAGATGACCTCTCAAGACTCCCAGCTACACCAGTTGATTCAACAGGTTCAAAATCATCAGATCTCTAATATAGACGCGTATTTACTTTCCATTTCTATGGCGCTTCCGGTTTCAACTTCTAAGAAGCTCGAAATATACCACTGGCTTATATCGTTACCACTTCCAGAAGTATCGCCAATACAACTCACACTTCTAATAACTGTAGGGCCAGTTATAGTCGTCATAGCAATATTTGCTCTTATATCCCTGTTGATGTGGATAATGAGAGTGGTCATTCCGTGGATACTTTCACAATTTGGTAAACGCCCAACTGAAAAGAAGCTTCTTCAATTAACCTTTCCCGCGGAAACTGATAAATCTTCTTTTGCGACAGAGCAACTCTATGCACTTCTTCACACGCTCTCAAAACAGCATTCTTTCTGGGAAAGCATTGTCCAGCAAAAGAACGAATATTCGCTAGAAATTGTCTCCACCAAGAAAGAAGGCATTCGATACGTATTGGCCGTCTCACCAAAATTTATAGATACAATTACCCGGAATCTTCGGTCGTATCTACCGGGAATAAAAGTGAGTGAAATGAACGACTATCTTGGATCTTTGGTCGAGAACACAGATAAAAAGTCCGTAGGCATTATTGAGTTAAAGTTATCGAGTCATTTTGCTCTATCTCTTCAATCTCAAACAACAATCATGGAAAGTGATCCTATCTCGTATCTAACCGGCAACATGACAAAATTACTTCCAGGTGAGCTAATCTCCTGCCAAGTTGTCATCAGTCCAGTACTGACATCAATCCAGAAGGGCGTGACAGCTGAGATTCTCTCCTTGCGTTCTCGTATCTATAATGGCCAACCATTAACGGAAGCTGTTCAAAAGAGTGCATTCCGGAGGTTAGTGTCTTTACCAGGAATTTCTCTCATTTGGTTTCTTGTACAAGCAACTTGGAAGATATTGTCATTTGTCGCCATGTTTGTTTTCAGTATGTTTATTGGACTATTCGATACCAGTGGTAAGTCCGTGCCATTTTTAATGGCACCAAAAATCAATCTACCTATGGATATTCTCAATCCGTATGAAAAAGAGCTATCCCAGATTATCAAGGCCAAAATAGATCAAAAACTCTTTGAGACATCGATTCGGGTACTAGTTGTCTCGGCAAATGGTGAAGAGGCCAGTACAAGGCTTAACGGGCTTCTGGCGTCATTTGGTCAGCTTGGAAGCCCTTATCAAACCTTTGTAGTAAAACACTCGATATTATCAACTCACAGCCATGCTTTGAAGTTATTTAAACTTCGCCAGTTGTCATTAAGTACATCTCTGAATGAAAATCCAATACTCTCCACATCAGAGGTATCAGATATTTATCACTTTCCCAACACGGATACGACAAAAACTGAAGATATGGTCAAAGTTCATAGTCGAGAACTTCCAGCCCCATTATCAGTCAAAAATAATCAGGCCTTTGATGTGGTCTTTGGCAAAAATACTTATGGCAATACCGATACAGATATTGGCCTGACAGATGATGATAGATCGCGTCATGTCTACATCATCGGTCAAACTGGCTCGGGTAAATCAACTGTCATGTTCCATATGGCCAAAGACGATATCAATAAAGGCCGGGGCGTCGCAATCATAGACCCTCATGGAGACCTAGCTGAGGATTTATTGACTACCGTTCCAAATAGTCGAATAGGTGACTGTATTTACTTCAACCCGTTTGATTTGCGTTATCCCGTGGGAGTCAATCTGCTTGAGCTAACACCTGTCCTTGAGGATGACGAGCTAGAGCAGGAAAAAGAATTAGTCTGTGAAAGCGTTATCTCAGTGTTCCGCAGAGTCTTTTCTAAAGATGAAAACACAGATGCCCACCGGATCGAATATATCCTAAGAAACGCTATCTATACGGCCTTTACAATTAAAGATGCGACTATATTCACGGTCTATGACCTTCTCAATGATCCCAAATTCCAAAAGAGCGTCACCAAGAATCTAGAAGACGAAAATCTGGAGAATTTCTGGAAAAATGAGTTTGGGAGAGCAGGCAATTACCAGATCGTCAAAATGGTCTCTGGGGTGACCGCAAGAGTGGGTAGATTTCTCTTTTCGCCAACAGCCAAACGCATCCTCGAGCAACCACGCTCCACAATTAGTTTTGATGATATTTTAAACTCAGAAAAGATCTTAATCTGCAATCTGGCAGAGGGCAAGTTGGGTGAGGATACCTCTCAACTCTTGGGCACGACAATCATAGCTAAACTCCAGCAGGCAGCTATGCGCAGAGTACGGACAGCTAAGAATGAACGAAAGCCATTTTATATGTTCATCGACGAATTCCAGAATTTTGCCACCAGCTCATTTACTAGATTGCTGTCTGGCGGTCGTAAATTTGGGTTACGTCTTACCATAGCTGAACAATCAACTTCCCAGCAAGAAGATCGTAATATCACAAATGTGATCCTGGCAAATACGGGAACGGTAATCTGTTTTAGGACAGCAAGCCCAATCGATGAACAGTTAATGATCGCTCAATTTGCTCCGTATGTAGATCAGCATGATATCGTCAATCTTCCTAGGTATAAATTTTATCTCAAGCTCTCAGCCGTTGAACCAGAAGAACCATTTTCAGGTGAAACATTACCATTAGTGCTTATTAAGGATGAAGACAGGGTGGAACAACTCATTGTTGAATCTAGAAAAAACTATGCTTCAGTATATAAAAAGACTGTTCGCAAAACTGTTCAATCAGAGCTAAAAACTAAAAAATCATCTAAAAAGATTGAATCAACCGACGATGTGGGGTCATTGCTATGAGTGTAAGCGTGTTTACACTAAAAATGCGATATCTTAAGGCTAAATACAATCAAAATCCCTACATCTATATTCCTTATATATAAGGAAGAGAATGGAATAACTAAAACTAAATAACCACCATGAACACTCAACAAGATCAAATAATACAACATCTCTATACATTCCGTTTTTTAAACAGAAATCAAATTCAACAACTACTTAATCACAAACAATTTAACCGCATTATTATCTGGCTCAATGAACTTACTGAATCTGAGCATATCCGACGTTACTACAACCCTAAAACTGTTACTGTACCCGCTGTATATTCACTTGGACTAAAAGGTAGAAAATATTTAAAAGATAATCCAGAGCTTCAACAGGTTAAATTAACCTCTCTTGATAGAGTCTGGAGAGAGCATACCTTATCAAATCAATTTCGCGAACATTGCCTATTTATTGCCGATTGCTATTTGTCTCTAGCAAAACTTATGAAAACCACTGGCGCAACACTGCATTTCTATACCAAAACTGATCTACAAGGTCTAAAGTACTTAATTCTTCCGCATCCTGACGCCTATTTCTCAATTGAAGAGCCTAGTGGGGCTAAGAAAAGCTACTTTTTAGACATTTTTGATGATTTGCCCGCACGCATGGTGATGAGAAAACGTATCCGCCAATATTTCCAATACTTTGAAAATGCCTACTGGCAGGACCACAACAAAAGTCCCTTTCCTTCAATTC
>CAYNWG010000078.1:0-3816 GCA_964400865.1 uncultured Pseudomonadales bacterium | reverse complement strand
ACCTGACGAGGCAAAATTGCTCCCTGCTCTGTAACGTAGGACGCTAGCAAGTCGGCGTTTTTGTAACTCAGCTCACTACCAATTGGCAATTTTGCCATGGTTGGTCGTTTTTCTTTTCGTTGTTTCATTGATTTTGGCATGGTTGTTTCCTTTATTTATAAACTAAAATGGCACGTCGTCGGCGACATCTTCTACATCGGCAATATCATCAGTGGTTGTGACTGGCGCACTCATGCTTGAATCATCGGGCATTGCTGAGTCACTGCTTTTTCCAGCATTTTCACTCGATTTCTTTGATTTTGCCCTGGCTGGACGAGGTGCTGCCTGAGTCTCGTCACTTTCATAACCTGCGCCCTCTTCTGACTGACCGCCAGCGGATCGTAACAAGATCATATTTTCGATTACAACTTCGGTGGTTCGTCTATCTTGGCCATCATCTCCGCGCCAATCTCTGGTTTGTAGGCGACCATCCACATAGACTTTGTCGCCTTTGTGCAAAAGCTGACCACAAATCTCAGCCAATTTTGACCAAGCAACTACGTTGTGAAATTCAACACTTTCTTGTTTTTCACCACCATCGGCTGGCGTCCAGCTGCGATTAGTAGCCAAACCAAACGAACAAACTGCAGTATTATTGGGTGTATAACGTAAATTTGGATCTCTGGTCAAATTACCAATCAACATCACTTTATTTAACGATCGTGCGGACATATAGCTTCCTTTCTTATCACACAACTACAAGTAAAAATCGTACGATTTCTGGTGTTAGTCTCAACGCTCTCTCGAGAGGGGCAATTTGTTTGGCTGGAGCCTCTAAAACCCAATAATAGTAGACTGCCGAGTTGAGTGGTTTACTTTTGTAGCGAATGGCATAAGCCAAAGCTTGTTCACCCCATTCTGTTTTAGAAACTACATCAGTTTTGTGTTTTTTGCACAAAGACTCAATTTGTTCTAGCAATTTACCTACTTCAGTCGTAGTAAAATTAATAGGAATCAAAAAAGTAAATTCGTACGTACGTACACGATCATCAGCTACTAGTTTCATCATACACATGCTCCTTGCTGGCTTCGATGAGCGGTTGGACCATCAACACTCGGTTAATGGGAACGCCAGCGCTACTAATTACAATTGGTGGTGATTATAGCACACGATTACTGCATCGGTTCCCACCAGCGAGCGGGAACAAAGACGACTGTATCAATTAATTGATCTGGAACCTGAACTCTGACCGGAGAAGTCAAATCACCAGAGGGAGTAGCAGGAAAGAACAAGTGGAAATCATCAGAGGCTGTCAAAGTACCTGGATAATGCATGTACGTACTATCTGGAACAGTGCCATTCATAATAGGCAATTCCAAACCATTATCCGCAGAATAAAATCCATACGTATAAAACTCTTTAACTTTCTCTGCTGTTGAGCCATCCAAACTAGTAAAAGTTGTTTTGATTAAATTTGAGGCATAATCATTGCCAAACCACCAGCCAGCAAATGCGGTTGGGAAAACAAATACGCGGTGATAATAGTCTGGGTAAAATGGATCACGTACAGCGGTTACCATCGTATTTCTGACAACTTGCTTAACAGTAGTAGCTGCAGAAACTGCGATGGGTTTACCAACTTGCTGGAAACTCAAAACTCCTACTGCGCCGACTGCAAGCATTAGGCTTACTATTTTGGAAAGCTTCATCACCCCTCCTTCTTGAATTATCTCGGGCAAGAAATACTAACAAACACTGTACTACACACTGAGTACTCAGTACAGTATCAAATTGCACTACTATTTTGTTGCGGAACGAAACAGCTCACCCACCTTGCTCCAATTGACCACATGCCAAAATGCCTCAATATAATCTGCACGGCGATTTTGGTATTTAAGGTAGTAGGCGTGCTCCCAAACGTCTAACCCCAACAGTGGCGTTAAACCATCGCTCAAGGGCGAATCTTGGTTGGCAGTGCTAATAATCGACAGCTCTTTTGTATCGTTAGCCACCAGCCACGTCCAACCAGAACCAAATCGACCTAGGGCCGCTTGGACAAATTGATCTTTAAAAGAATCGAAACCACCAAATTGTTTAAACATTTCTGTCAAATTAGCTAATGAGGTGAGTTGGTCATCGGGTGAAAGCAATTCCCAGAACAATGTGTGGTTGGCGTGTCCCCCACCATGATTTTGCACTGCGGTTCGAATTTCTTTTGGCACCGCTTTTAGATTTGTAAGCAACTCCCCTACTGTTTTTTGCTGCCACTCGGGATACGCCTTCAGCGCGTCATTCAGTTTATCTATATATGTCTGATGATGCTTGGTGTGATGAATCTCCATCGTCCGCGCATCAATAAACGGTTCCAAGGCGTCATATTTAAAGTTTAAGTTGGGAAGGGTAAACATAGTGGGGCTCCTTAATATGACTCTTTATATCATAAATTAGTTGGGAATCAAAACAATAACAATGAAACTTGTAGTCCTATGACAAGGATATGAAATAGTTTTTCACTTATAATTCAAACTTCAACCATGAATTTCATCTCGTCCTAATCGATATTCTCTTCGTTGCTGACCTCTGATTCTATCAGGTAATCGATCAGAAATGGATGTGGCGTATGATCGCGCTTGTTCAAGAATTTCATTAGTCGTAAATCCATTTGTCCCATCATTTGCTACGGGTCGTATCATTGCCCATTCTCCAGTAGAAACAGTTATTTTGGCGTTGCCGGAATCGAACTCTCGCCTAATCTCATCCCTCAATGCACCAACTGGCGAATACCAATTACCCTCTATAAATGATTGACCATTAGCCAACGTGGTAGTCTGAATACACAATCCACTAAACTTACCAGAAAACTTTAACAACAAAAAGCCGTCTACAAGCACCGCAGCTCTATCTCTAATACTTTCTATCAATCTTGGCTCAGCTTGACCACATAACCACCAGGTTTCATATCCAACCCTTATATGAAGCTCAAGATTTGCAATAACCGGCTTTAGTTTTGCTATTAACGATTCTGGTAATTTATCTATAGTAACTTGAGATAACAACACACCAAGTTGAAATTTATATTTGTCTGGATCATCAGCCATTATTTCGATTAACATTGTGACAACGGAACTGGACATGATATCTGGAATTTGATTTAGAGATATATTCTGTCTGAGTAAAACTTCTTCTAGTTGCAAATTATCTGCAGAGACAGCATTGAGGATTTTTTCTAAAACAGCAAGTCTAGTGTTAGCCATCTTATCTCTCGCAAGTAAAATATTTAGCTTAGTAGTAATTTCTGACCGACTACTTTCAGGTAAACTCTGAAGCACTCTTGTGATTCCGGAATATCGACCGATTGAATTAAAAACCTCAATTACGTTATCTTCTCCTTGTTCAATAACTTCGTTCACTTGAACTACGGGGGTACCAGGCACATATGTTGAAACCCTTTCAATAAATGCCTCGTTAACTTCTTTGCCTATTTTTTCTAACAACTCTGAGGCTAAATTCCTTATTTCAGGGTTTTGATTAACTAAGCTGTGAAGATTAGATCGTATGGAGGTTTCTCTACCTGAGTACTGGCTTCTTCGTATTTCTGGCAATTTAGCCTGTACCTGATTAAACAACTCCTGAAATGCCTGCAGTTGAACGGGAGTTAATTCTAGCTCCCCACGAGCATTTCTCATGGCTCGCAATCGCTCACCGACTTTTCCAAACAAGTTGTAAGCAAGTCCATTTGACATGTTTCCAACATCAGCGTTTTCGGCCACAAAGCGAGTACAAACTCCAACTACCTGCTCTAAAGGCAAAACATCAAGAGTAGAAAAGGCTTCGTG
>CAYNWG010000077.1:0-3836 GCA_964400865.1 uncultured Pseudomonadales bacterium | reverse complement strand
CTGTACCCAGAGTGGGTAAAAAACTGGCTCAAAAGATTATTATTGAATTAAAAAGCAAGTTGGGTAGTCTACAAGAACTTGAACTTGGTGGAGTGACCGATCCCAACCAGCAAGAAGTTGTCGCCGCTCTACTCAGCCTCGGTTTTGAGGAACAACAAGTCTATCGAGTCGTCAGAGAAATCGATGCTTCACTTGGTGTCGCAGAACAGGTTAAGCTGGCGATGAAGCGACTAACTTTCTCAAGCTAATCAATTCAACCACACGCATGTCAAGCTCTACTCATATTTCAGAACTCACAGAACCCACATTTATACCAACTTTAGAAGTTGGAGAGCCCAATCCTGCGCACCCAAACGGCTGGGATCGCTTATCAGACTATCTAAGAGGACTTCCCAGCTCTGAAGAACTCAGTAGGCAAGCAAGCCAAAGATTTAAGAGACTGATTTCTCCTCCCGAGCTTGGGATTGATAGGTATTCAGAAATGATGAGAGAGGGCATTCTTTACTCGAGATCTTTAACGCCCGAGCTGGTAAAGCATCTCGTTGAATTTGCAGAAAAAAGACCGATTGAAGCCGTTGAGCTACTACCGAGTGAGATTCACCTTGAGACAATCCCAGTCGGTACAATCGATGTGCTGTATGCACTAGCAAAAAGTGAAAATGAGCAATTCTTCTCTCGTTTAAAATCTCAGAGCAATTATCTAGACCATTATGCTGCACTAAGGAAATTTATCTCTAGCTATGCAGATTTTTTTGAAGAATCATTGCTCTTACGTTTACTTCCTGACTGCAATCAAATCAGTAGTGCTAAAGCCAATGAAGCATTTGAGGATGAGGATTTTTCTTGGTTTATTTACCTTATTGCTAGCTTAAAAGTTCCACACTTATCGCAGTCGGTTCTAAAATTGATCAAACATGCATATGTACGCAAACCATATTTTCAACAGGAAGAAGCAACTTTGTTTGTTGTACTAGAGCAACTCGTTCTAAGCCTGCCATTCGAAGATTTAGATGAGTTTTTGCCAATCACAATTGATTTCAACCATATTTCTGACCAACTCATATCTTTTCTTGCTGTAATGCTTCAACACTACCCACAACAATTTTTCACTAATCACAAATTTAAACATGCCGATTCACTGCTATACGCTAAAGACCTTCAACCGATTTACAAAAGCCTTGGTGAGATACAGCCAACATATGACTCGAGAATGTTTCCTCGTCCCCCAATTGATTATTCTCAAGTGGCTGATGGTGCTGTTCTGATATTTTTCCCACCCAATGCTCCAAGCTCGGCCACTGATGAGTACCTCAAATCACTTATTCCATCAAAAATTGATCTTAACCAGCTTAGTTAAGGGGGAGCTGAGTTACTATTTCAGCTCCTAAAGCAATGTCGCTACTTTGAACCGTTAGAGCAAGCAGTGACTGGTCCAATGTCTATCTCAAAACTCTCTGCTGGCACAGCACATTTGCTAGCACTATCAATTCCGTATTCGCTCGTGTTAACTGAGATTCTTGATTCTTCGCTAGAAGGATCTGTAAAGAAATCCGGTTCTGACAAAGCGTTTCTTCAACAGATGAGTATATTACAACTACTCGAAGCACTCGCACTTCAACAAAAAGAAGTTGCAGTCGTGAAAATAATTCTTGAATCCCTATCAGTATTCAACCAAACTGATTACTCAGAACTAGTCTGGAGCACTTTTGCCAAAATATTTCTCCTGCTTTCCAAACCAAACCAAAATAAAGTTGCCCAAAATTTTACACGGCAAATGGTAGAAACTGCTCTTCTCAGCAGTGGCGCTTCAATGCTAGTTGCTCTTAATAAGGCTGGATATAGCGTACATATACCAGAACTCACAGTGTTGCTCGATCAACACTATCTAAGGAAAAAGATTCCGCCTACAGAATTATCGCTTAGTTTTCAATGTGGAGACCACCTATATGAACAAATTAATTTTTTTCCGCTCTACAACAGTTTTGTAGAAAAACTTCCCTTCGGCTGGTATCGATCTACTTTGGATAAACCCCTTGATCAAACCACAATTACTATCTACTATCGCGAAGGATCTCAAATTCAAGATTCCGCACTGCTATTTAGAGCCTCAAACGTTCCAATGGCAGGACTCGAATCTTACCAACGGGCGATTGAAACCATGCCGCATTGCATTGGATTGGCCAACTATCCGGAACTCACTCGCAATGGGCTTCCACTTTCGAGTCTTAGAAGAAATGGATTTAGAGAAGTTTACCAAGGTCCAACAATTGCTTCGTTTGCTTTTTATACACTTTCAAGGAGTGTTAAAGATAATATCTTTTCTCAAGTGGAGCAAATTAAATACTTACTTGAATGTCATGAAATTGCGCATGGACATCCTCATTTAGCTAATTTTAATGTGAGATTCCTACTTTCTAACGAAGATGATTCGTATAAACAACTAAGTTTTGATATCAACGACGCGATTCGCACGGCAATTTTGCATGGGTACTACCTTACACCGATCGTAACAATTAGAGATTGGGATCAGGCGACCAGCGCAACATCATTTATAAGCCAGTCACCACCCCAAAACAATTCGAGTTAATTGAGTTTTGCCTTCGCTTGTCACTGAATCAAGTGAAACAAGGAGCATCTGCTCATCAGAATCCCGCAAAAGATCTGCCATTTTTTCGACTAGAGCCATCTCTTGCCAGTTGGGCGAAAACAGTACGCTGAATTGTTTCCTACCTGAGCGAATCCTATCGATAAGCTCATCTTTAGATACTCTTCCTCGTAGGAGATTTCGAGCAAAATCCAGTGGTTTACTGAGTTCTGTTTCTAGCACATGCGCAGTTGTTTGAAGAACGACCTCTGCCTGAATGCCAGTGGTCATCACTTTAATGGTAAACTCACTTGTTCCACGCTCGTTAGAATCTTTGATTCTCTCTGCGATCATTGTTTCAATCGCTTCAACGATTCTCCCAGCTAGCTCGCCAGGTAGTAGTTTGGGTGGTTGCTCTGGTTGTTGTTGGGTGACATCTCTGAGTAGTATTTGAGGACTTAGTTCTGGTACTAGTGGA
Organism: uncultured Pseudomonadales bacterium; assembly: GCA_964400865.1. Classification (GTDB taxonomy): domain Bacteria; phylum Patescibacteriota; class Microgenomatia; order UBA1400; family PJMF01; genus DAOQVB01. The sequence continues at coordinate 774 of CAYNWG010000077.1, read as the reverse complement.
TACATACAACTCCTTATGTTCTATTTATATATGTTTATATTATATCGCAAGTAATCAAATTACTTACGGAAGGTCGTATTTCGTGTACAATAACCAAAGAATACATGAAACAAGCAAAAATTTCCGAAACGACTATTGAAGCAACTCCAGAAGAGGAAAAGATCTTTACTTCACTCAGAGCGGGGAAGTGGCAGGAATTTCTTGGCCAGCCAGGAATTAAACAGGCACTACAAATCGCTATTCAAGCTACGCACGAACGGGCAGAGGCACTGGATCACATTTTATTGTACGGCCCTCCTGGTCTGGGCAAAACAACACTGGCACACTTGGTGGCCAAAGAATTGGGAGTGAATATCAAGATGACGAGTGGTACTGCCCTGACAAAAACTGGTGACTTGGCAGCAATTTTGACGAGCTTGGAACCACACGATGTACTGTTTATTGATGAAATTCATCGTTTGCCAAAAGTGGTTGAGGAAACGCTGTACCCGGTGATGGAAGATTTTGCATTAGATATTGTGATCGGTAAAGGACCTTCAGCCCGGACGTTACGCCTGGACGTACCGAGGTTTACTTTGATTGGCGCCACTACTCGCTATGGTTTACTGACTGGGCCGTTTCGCGATCGGTTTGGGATGGTGCACCGGTTTGGCCATTACTTGCCAGAAGAACTGGTTAATATTATTAGCTCGGCGGCGCGCAAATTGGAAACAGTGATTGATTCCGCCGCCGCCTTGGTAGTGGCGAAGCGCTCGCGCGGCACTCCGCGCATCG
>CAYNWG010000076.1:0-3859 GCA_964400865.1 uncultured Pseudomonadales bacterium | reverse complement strand
CTAGTATCCCAAATGTATCAGGACTTGATCTCTAGAGCGGAGGGGATTATAACAGCCTCTAAAGCCAAAGGTCAAGCGGGAGTATTTTACTCGTCCCAGACATTAGGAATGTTGTATTTACTCTCCACAAACTGCATTACCCCTCGGATTATTTCGCTTACATCCACTTTGTTAATTAATTTATCAAACGTTAGACGCCACATGACTCCTGGGTCAGTGTTATTCTGAATATTTGATTCATTAACTCCAATCATTTTTAATGCTGAGGCTAGTTCTTCTCTTGTTGAAATGAGTGATACAAAAAGTTCGAGTAATCTATTTTTGGCTTCTCTGTTTGCTGGATTTGTCCAGAAAGCATAATCATCGGCTGTATATTGACCAAGTTCCGCCAATTGATTTTTGATCGTTACTAAGTCGATTTCAGTTGTAGGCATCATTGGTTTACTCTCCACAAACTGCATTACCCCTCGGATTATTTCGCTTACATCCACTTTGTTAATTAATTTATCAAACGTTAGACGCCACATGACTCCTGGGTCAGTGTTATTCTGAATATTTGATTCATTAACTCCAATCATTTTTAATGCTGAGGCTAGTTCTTCTCTTGTTGAAATGAGTGATACAAAAAGTTCGAGTAATCTATTTTTGGCTTCTCTGTTTGCTGGATTTGTCCAGAAAGCATAATCATCGGCTGTATATTGACCAAGTTCCGCGAGTTTTTGATCGACGGTCATACTATTTACTTCGAGCTTTGCGGCGGCAAAATTACCTAATATCACCTCTCCATTTCCTGGTTCTTGCATTATTAATCTCCTTTTCTGTTTCAATCTACTTTTAATTGATTGACGTTTTAACTATATCATTCACGTACTTTAATTACAATTTTACCGCCACCTAAGCAAATCACCTGGTTTGCTTTTTTCCAATAGATCGTCCCAAACTGACCTTCAGAAATACCTTGGATGGCAGAATTGAGTGTGACTTGCCAGTTTTTATCGACTTTGTTAAGTTTGCATTTAAGTAGCTCTCCCCCATGGCGGATGCGGATGAGTGGATTTTTGATGGTAGCCAAATCGACGCTAGAATCAATTAAGTGAGTATCTTCTAAGAAAAACTGTTTTGAGCGAGCAACTTCACCAAAACCGACGACTAATTGGTTAGTTTCTGAATTTTTCGCAATGACATAAAATGGCGGAATGTTGTGTTTGGTAACCATTTCCCCAAGTTGATTTTTCACCAAACTGGTTTGATTGATGGTAAATCCATGGCGTTGACCAATGGTGTAAAACCAAAGGCCTTTGTGTGCGCCAACGACGTTTCCAGAGGAATCAACAATGTCTCCGGGATTTTCTCCCAGTCGTTCTTTAAGAAATGAATGTACATTTATATCGCCAATGAAACAGATACCAACGGAATCTTTTTTATTTGCCACTGGAATGTTCTTTTGTTTAGCCAGGGCTCTTACCTCAACCTTGCTCAGATCGGCAAGCGGAAAGATTACATGATTAAGCTGATTTTGGTTGATCTGAGATAGAAAATAGGTTTGATCTTTGTGGGTATCTTTGGGAATGACAAGTTGTTTTTTTCCATCAATTTCTATGATTTTCGCGTAATGTCCGGTGGCGATGGCATCAAAACCTTGTGCCATCGCCCACTCATAAAACAAGCCAAATTTAATTTCTCTGTTGCACACTACATCTGGATTTGGAGTTCTGCCAGCTTGGTATTCGTCCAGGAAGTATTGCAAAACTTTTTCTCGATAGGCTTTTTTAAAATCAAGTACCTGAAAGGGTACTTTCAGCGATAGGGCTATTGAAAGAGCATCTTTCCTATCTTGATCGGTCCTGCACCCTGGTTCGTTCCAGCACTCCAAAAACACCGTCGAGACTGTATGTCTCTGTCCCACTAGTAGATGTGCACAGACAGCTGAATCAACCCCGCCAGACAGCCCAAGAGCAATTTTCATGATTTATATTGTACCGCGTCAGGGAGTTTTTCTACGGAAATGAGTTTTTGAAGTTCTGGTAATTGTGGAATTTGGTCCAATTCACCAGAAAAATACAAAGTTAGTGGTCGATTTATTGTTGCCGAATCGCATAAAAATGCAAGCCAAATGTTTTTATGAGGATCTTTGGTTCTTTGTTCAAATATTGTTTTGGGATTGATAACTTGAGGTTGATAACCCATGCGTAATTTAAATATTAGATATCCGATTGTGTTGAATACTCCAAATAAATTTCGCGAAGTACCTGCTGTGAGCAGTGTAGGCTTTCTTTTCATGTAATGATCTAACATTAAGTAGTCAAGAATCAAACCAAGCGAGGCATTGTGCAGTTTTTGGAATATAGGCAACTGTTGGCTGGCTTTATATGAGGAGCGGATTTCTCCTCCAATGATAGTGATTATTTTTCCGCCAATTAATTGATTGTTCTGTCTAATAAAGATTTTTTCAACTTTTTTTCCTTCTCTTTTTTTTGCACTAAACCACTCAGTTTTCGCAATTGGATCAAAGCCTCGCGCTGCTGTTCTCTCGTTATACAGTTCTAAAAATTCTTTATACTCTTTGAAAGTACATGCTCCAGAGTTTATTTCAAAATTATTCAGCTCCAAAAACTCGGGAATAGTTCCTAAAAATTTACGCGAATTTTTGCTTCGTATGTTTTCGAGCACTGATCTGTCGGATGGAGTTGGATATACCCAGCTGATTTTTTGTGGCCGCCAAAGTGGGGTAAAATCTATCGTTGGCATAGTTGAGTATTAGTGGAGAGAAATTTATAATAAATCTTTTTTATGAAATATATAGTAGAGAAAAATCACTGCAACAATCGTAAAAATAGCAATCAGTAAAAATCCAAAAACATGATTGGATAGGGGCACTTGCACATTCATACCAAAAAAACTTGAAATAATTGTCGGTATGGTTAATATAACTGTGACCGATGTGAGCACCTTAACTGTTTTGTTTAAATTATTTGAAACTATAGTGGAATATGCTTCGCGAATGTTGGTTACTTGTTTTATGCCGAACAAACTCATTTGAATTAATTGATCTGCATTCCACAGCAAGTCTTCAATTAAATCGTTATCATCTTCATGCAAAGCTATAAATTTATTTGATCTCAGTTTTTCTAATACTAATTTCATGGGATTGAGTGTGGCCAGATAGGTATTATATTGGGTCTCATACACCACAAACTGAATGACACGAGCGTTTTCAATTTTTTCTGTGTCGGTTGTATGTAAGCTTATATCTTTCGCCAAGCGAAATAACTGTTTTTCAAATTCGGCATTAATCAGTTGTAGTAACTGCATGAGTAATTTAGTTTTTTGTGTTGTGATAACAGGAGCTAACTTCTCTAGAATCAATGTATCGAGTAGTTCCAATTTATTCTTTGACACAGTAATGACAACTTGGGGAGTCACAACGATGAGCAGCGGGATAGTCACAATGGTCGTTTGACTTGCTGTGGGAAGTCGAATAATGCAGTAAACAGCTCCATCCTCTTTTTCAATTCTAGGAACTTCATAGGGATCCAGAGCGTCTTTTACAATTGCTTCATCTAAATCATAATCTTCAATTAAGTTTTCTAGCTCCAATTCAGTTGGATCTTCTACTCGGACCCAAATACCACGTCTGGATTTTCTGGAAGTGTGGATTTTGCTATCCTTGAGGCTTCGGTAGAGGATTTTTATCATGAGCAGCGCGTAGTATACTATCCAGCTCCTCCTCCGCCCCCCCCCCCCCCCCCCCCCCCCCCCCCCCGGGGGGCCCCCGGGGGGGCCCCCCCCCCCCGCCCGGGGGGGGGGGCGGCGGCGGGGGGGGGGGGAGAGGGAGCTGGGGGGGGGGGGGGGGGGGCCC
>CAYNWG010000075.1:0-3876 GCA_964400865.1 uncultured Pseudomonadales bacterium | reverse complement strand
CCGTTTTACGAAAGGACATCACTTATGAAACCTAACATGCCACAAACCCTCAAGGGATTTCGTGACTTTTTACCAGCAGAAGCCAGAAAACGCGACTGGCTCCGGGGCAAGTTAGCTGAGATCATGACGCAGTGGGGCTTTGAGCCACTAGAAACGCCCACACTGGAGTCTCTAGAACTATTCCAGGGCCAAATTGGTGAGGAAGAAAAGTTATTCTTCCAGTTTCAAGATCCGGGCGGCCGCGACGTGGCGCTCCGCTATGATCAAACCGTGCCAACCTGCCGAGTGGTGGCGCAAAACCAGCAACAACTCACATTTCCATTTAAACGATATCAAATTCAGCCAGCCTTTCGCGCCGAAAAACCGCAACGCGGCCGCTATCGTGAATTTCTGCAGTGTGATGCTGATATTTTTGGTGTCTCTTCACCGGTAGCCGATGCCGAAGTCATTGCTCTTTCACTCGACATTTACCGTCAACTTGGTTTTAAACAAGCTCAAGTGCGGATCAATGATCGCTCTCTCCTAACCGACATTCCCTACCCCGCCATTGTAGCTATTGATAAATTAGAAAAAATTGGCGAAACAGAAGTGATTGCTGAAATGAAACGCAAGGGTTTTTCCGAGAGTGAAGCGCAATCATTTCTAGATACCGTGCGTTCACTTAAACCCAATGCCACAATTCAAATTATTCTTGACTATCTGAAAGCGCTTGGTTTTCCAACAGACTGGTATACCTTTGAGCCAACTATTGCTCGGTCTTTCTCTTATTCAACCGGTCCAATTTGGGAAGTGGTGATTCCTGGATCCCCTGGTTCTGTACTTGGCGGGGAACGCTTCGATAAACTAACTGAGAAAATATCTGGAGTAGCAATGCCCGCAACGGGATTTGGATTAGGCTTTGATCGCACATTGGAGACCATGGAAACTTACAACCTATTACCAAATTTTAAACAATCAATTCAAGTACTCGTAACGATATTTTCTCCTGCTACACTCGTTCAGTCTGTGGCAGTTAGTAGTACACTCAGAAATGCTGGTATTACCGTTTCGATCTATCCAGAACCCGATGCAAAACTAGCCAAACAAGTAAAATACGCTGACAAGCTTGGCATTCCATTTGTGGTAATACTTGGCGAAGATGAGGTCGCTCAAAATGCTGTTACGATAAAAAATATGGTAACGGGAGAACAAAAAACTGTTCCAGTTGATCAACTTTTACAAATAATCGATGCATAGTTTCTCTTCGTTGTCTTGTGATTTTTGTCTTGTAGCATTACACTTGCATGATGAACGAATATCCCACCCCCAATCCAGAGAGTGCTGAATATCAAGAGTTTATGGCAAAAAAACGTGCTTTGGCATTGCATTTAGAAATGCAGGAGGGAGTACTAGAACAAATTAAACAGCAAATTGCTGACAATGATAAAAGAATTGCTCAACTAGAAAGAGCCCAAAAAATAGCTGAATACCTAACAATACGAACTCTCCCGCTTGATGAACAACTGGCATACTATACGGAAACGGATTTGTTTAATCCTTTTGACGGAGAGATTAAAGAAAATTGGGAGCTATTGTTACAACTTGCTCTTACAGAAAATAGAATCCCCGATTTACTAAATTGGATCCGAGACGTATTGAAAATAGAACCTGTATTTACTATGTATATGCCCGCAAGCATCATCATGAAAAGAATTGATCAAATGTTCGATTTATCTAGTATTGAACCAGATGTACAAACGAAACCTACGGAAGAATTCTGGAGTTATATCGCTAACAACATATCAAGTGGCAAATTTCCAAAAAAATAATTAACTATCGTATTTTATTTCACCGTCACACTTTTGGCGATGTTGCGAGGCTTGTCCACGGGCAAGCCGAGCATCACAGTTAGGTGATAACTGAGCAGTTGTAAGACAACTACGCTGGCCACAGCCTGGAGTTCTCCAAAATCGGGAGTTTGCAGGTACTCTGAGAAGACGTTGGTGGGACTAGGCCCGATCCCGATGGTGCGCGCTCCGCGCGCACCCACTTCATGTGCCGCAGTCAAAATCGCCTGTCTTTCACTTGACTCTCCTGGATCCAAGAAAATCACTGACACCCCCTCCTCCATCAATGTAATTGCATAATGCTTCAAATCTCCTGCCGGTAACGCATGCGCATGTTTGTAACTACCTTCTATCAATTTCACCATCCCCTCTTGAGCGATCGGTAATAACTCACCAGTACCTAACAAATAAATATCATCGACCTTTACTAGACTCTTAACTAACTTCATGATCAAACTTTGGTAGGACCTATCTGCTAAAGCTCCAACCAGCTGCTGGGCTACCGCTAGAACCTTCTTCTGCGCCTCAGGCAATCTACCCGCTATTGCCTGACCAATCAAGTAACCCCAAGTTATTTGTGCCGAAAACACCTTCGTGCTCATCACACAGCGCTCAGGGCCAGCCTCAGTCATACAACTCACATCTGCCAGTCTCGCCATGGTGCTTCCTGGCATATTGACAAACGTTACAAGTTTTGCCCCGTGTTTTTTTGCTGCAATCAACACTTCCAGCACATCCGCTGTTTCCCCACTTTGAGAAGGCGAAATAATCACTGTGTGTTTATCTACAAATGGCAAATAACTCCTAGCTTCTGCACCAACCAATGCCATTGCCTCGATGCCACCCAGCTGTCGCAGATGACTTGCAATAGAAGCCGCCGCCAAACCCGTACTTCCAGAACCAATCACATAGACTTTTTTTGCCTGTTTAATTAATTGCGCGACTAACTGATATTTAACTTTTGACTGTCGCGCCAAAGTTCGCATCACTACTGGAGTTTCCTTAATTTCTTGAATCATGTAGTGTTTGTCAGTCAATTTTGAAGACTGATCGTTCAAACTGAGCTTTTCCCACTCCGCTTCAACCGGACTACTATTTTCGACGTTTGAAATAACCGAGCGTAAAAAATCAGCATCATCTCTGGATATCTCAACTAATTGACCATCATCAAGCACCAAGTATTCAGTGGCCAATCCAACCAGTGAGGCAGTATCAGATGAGAGGTAGTATTCCTGTCGATCCTGACTTCGTCCTACGACTAACGGTGAACCTTGTTTCATTGCCAATAACTCACTGGTTTTTGTCAGAATACCGAAGGTATTCCTTCCCTGGAGCATTGACGCAACTGCCCTTACAGCTAAGTTCAAACTTTGCTTCTTCTCTAAGCTTTCCTCAAGTAAATAGACAATCACTTCGGTATCAGTTTCGCTTTGAAATCGCCAGCCTCTATCAACCAACCCTCTTTTTAACTCATCTGCATTTTCGACAATTCCATTATGCACGACAGTAAATGCCCCAGATTTAGCCATGTGGGGATGGGCATTTATTTGAGTGACTCCCCCATTAGTTGCCCAGCGTGTATGTCCTAAGCCAATTTGACCTGTCATTGTTTGTGTATCGGTCAATTTTTTGGGTACTTCACCAATGGCTTTTAGCACCTTTATTTGACTGCCATTAGTTACCGCAATTCCCCAAGAGTCGTAGCCACGATACTCCAAGTTTTCTAAACCCTGACGAACAATACTCGCCGCTGAATTACTACCAAAATACGCAAAAATACCACACATACGTGCTCCTTTTTAGTTTAAATAATTACAGAAATACCAAAGTCAAACGACTTTGGGTGAAATATGCTCAAGCTTTGTGATTACTCGTTACCGAGTAGTTTTGACTTAGCACTTATGGACGTTCACGCGCCCAGAGGGTTTCCGCAGATACTCAGTTACTCGACTAATTTTCGCAACTGGTCCGATCCCACATGATTTAACTCAGGTGGCCCTCATCCTCGTCTTCCTGATCAGCTCAGGACCCCACGCTCAATCGTTTCTTC
>CAYNWG010000074.1:0-4021 GCA_964400865.1 uncultured Pseudomonadales bacterium | reverse complement strand
AAGAAGAAATTTTTAGTAAATCCACCATGACGAGCGAAGAAACTCGCGAGGTTGATGGAGTAACTTACTTCGTCGTTAGACTGGATGTTACTTCGTTTTCTCATCCCTTCTTTACTGGCGAAATGCGTTTTGTAGATCGCCAAGGTAGAGTGGATAAATTCATTCAAAAGATGCAGAATGCTCAAAATACCGCTGGCAAAAAGAAAAAGAAATTAGCCAAACAAGCAGATGCTGTGGTTGAAGATAGCAAAAGTTACAGAGAAATTTTGCAAGATCAACAATCCCAACTTCGCAAAAGCACAAAACCTGCAGACGCTCCCCAAGTTTAACCTTCATACTTCGATAAACTCAGCGTGACTTTAGTGCGGTACAATAGCTCTAGTCATGAATCCATACCAAGTACAGATCGACCAACTTCAAATAAAGCTTGCAGCTGCTGAGATGTTAGCAGCTGATCCCGAATATGCAGATCTCGCACAGACAGAGATTGCTGACTTGCAAGCGCAGATTGATCTTCTCAATCAAGCCGCTACCCAGCTAACTGAAAATCAATCAGCTTCAACAGAAGTTGATTCAACACAGAAAACAAATTGCACCATGGAATTTCGTCCCGGCACCGGCGGTGACGAGGCAAAAATTTGGGCCAACGACTTACAACGCATGTATGTGCGTTACCTTGAGACTACAAAGTTTCGGGTTTCCTATATTGATGACTTAGTGATTAAAATATCTGGCAAGAATGTATTCGAATCAGATATTTTAGCATCTAGCATCAATCTTACTCCATATGAAATTTTTCAATATGAATCGGGAGTGCACCGCGTTCAGCGAGTGCCAGAAACCGAAGCTCAGGGTCGGATACATACTTCAACCGCTACGGTCGCAGTTCTGCCAGAAGTTCCCCCTCACGTCGTTACCATTCGCGATGAAGACTTGGAGTGGCAATTCATTCGAGCTAGTGGCGCAGGTGGCCAGCATGTCAATAAAACAAGCAGCGCCGTGCGCCTTACTCACACACCCACAGGAATTGCCACAACCTGTCAGCAAGAAAAAAGCCAGGCACAAAACCGGGTGATTGCACTTGGGCTACTTCGTGCTCAACTCTGGGAAATTGAGGAAGAAAAACGTCTCGCTCAACTAGGAGAGGCAAGAAGCGCCATTGGCCAAGCTCGTCGCGCCGAAAAAATCCGAACCTACAACTACCCTCAAAATCGAATTACGGATCATCGCACAAAACAGAGCTGGCACAACCTAGAAACTATCATTAATGGTAATTTGGAGACGCTTTTACTGGATTTGAGAGGCGCAATGGAAAACCCTCAAGAAAATATCACCGAAACTGAGCCTGAGTCCGATAACGAATAGCATTTGCTACTGACCAACAGACTCACCTTGCAACGTTGCTTCTAATTCTTTAAATTCTCCTTCGCGCCAGATTTCAATTTTTACGCTTTGGCCAACTCTCAATTTGTTTAAAATTACAGCCAATTCTGTATCTTTAAGTTTTGAACCGTTAATCGTCGTAATAATATCTCCAGGCTGAATACCAATTTTTGCTGCTGTACTATTTTCTACCACTTCTGCAACATAGGCGCCCTGAGGCACTTCGTTAGTCAGCGCTGCTCTCTCCGTGATCATCTGATAGCGCACTCCCAACATCGGTCGTTCAAATTGACCAGTTGCATTAAAGTTTTCAAGCGAGGCTTTAATGACGTTGATTGGCAGAGCAAACCCAATGTTCTCGGCAGATTGAGACACTGCCACATTCACACCAATGACTTCTCCCCGAGCATTAATCAGTGGACCCCCCGAATTACCAGGATTAATAGCAGCATCGGTCTGGATAACTCCCTCAATTTCTTCAAATTGAGATAGGCCATCTCCGGCCGTTATACCTCTCCCAAGACCAGAAACAACTCCAGTAGTAACAGTGTGACGATACTCGCCAAGGGCGGTTCCAATTGCAATTACACTCTCTCCCACTCTAATTGTGTCTGAATCTCCCAGAGGTAGGGCTGGCTTTTGTAAACCTGCCACTTGGATGATTGCTAAGTCGTTAATGGGATCTCGATAGATTTTTTCTACTTTGTGTTCGTTACCTTCTTTATCAACTACCAAATACTCAGCCTGAGCATCAGACACCACATGTTTATTCGTTACCACTTTGCCTTGCGAATCAACAACAAAACCAGTCCCAATATCACGCTGTATTTGTTCGGTTCTTTGTTGCCCTGGATTGCCAAAACTAAAAGGACCAAAATTAAAAACTCCCCCACCAAATGGCTCAACAACGGTTTGTTGTTTTTTGATTGCTACAGTCACCACGGATTCACCAGCAGCTTCTACCACATCTGGAATAGTCAATTCCTTACCTTGCTTAATTAAATCGCCAAGTGGAGTGGTTGTTGTAGCAGTTTTGTTATTTGGTAACCAATTTTTGATTGGCGAATTCTGTAAAAATGCAAATTGACCGATTACATCAATTGGGTCTTGATTGAGAATTCTGGTTGAAAGCGTACCAAAAAAGTACGCTCCAATAACTAATCCAGCAACGACAATGCCGGTTGCAACTGAATGTCTATTTTCTTGCATAGAATATAGCTGTTATACGATTTTCTATTTAAAATTCTTTCAAGGCTCGCTCAAGCACTTGATCGGTTGTTGCCTCTGGATCGACAGTCACTTCAATATCAACGGGAATCCCTTCATCATGAATCCATTCACCGCCAGGCAACAACCAGCGGGCAATTGTCACATGCAGGCCACCCCCATTTGAGAGCTCTCGTCTATCCTGGACTGTACCTTTACCAAAGGTTTTACTGCCAATCAATTTACTACCGATTCTGTCACGGAGCGCACCAGCTACAATTTCTGAGGCGCTGGCGCTCCCACCGTTAACAAGTACCTCAGTTCTAAATTTAGCTAACCGACCCGTACCTAGAGAGGTAAAGTCTTGGCTCGTATATTTGCCCTTTTGACTGACAATCACACCAGAAGGAATAAAGTCGCTCGCTATTTGAATTGCGCCATCAAAGAATCCGCCTGGATCATTACGCAGATCAAGTACAATTCCAGCAATGGCTGGTTTTTTTGCCAGTATTTGAGCTACCGCATTATCCCACTCATCTTTGGTACGCTCACCGAATCGGCTCACACTCACATGCGCGAATGTTTTTCCCTGACTTTCCACAAATTCTAGCGTGACTGATTTGACCACGATTTCATCTCTCACCAGTGAAACCTCAAATGGTTCAGCGCCATCGCCTTCTCGAAATAGGGTTAATGTAACGGTACTTCCCTTTGGACCTCGAATTGAGTCTACAGCTTTATTGAGCGACCATTTACTTGAATCTTCACCTTTTGGATTTGTGTCATCTGCGACACGCAAAATTAAATCACCTGGCTGAATACCCGCTTTATCTGCCGGAGAGTCTACTAATGGTGAAACCACCGCCAAGACTTCATTTTTATATCCAAGCTCAATTCCAACCCCAAAAAACGCTCCGGCTAAGTCTTCGCTGCTGCGCTTATTATCCTCTGGAGGCAGATACATCGTATACGGATCTCCCAGCGCGGAAACCATACCTGCGGTGGCACCATCTACCATGGTTTGAGGATCAAGTTTGGCAGGATCAAGATAATCGGCCTGCACATATGACCAAGCTTCCCAAAAAGTATCCATATCGACAGTGGATGGTGAAATGGCTTCTACTGGTTGAGAGCGCACTGTATTTCCAACAGCAGTTTGTTGAGCGAAGAAAAAACCAGTTTTCTGAACAAGATCATACCGGTATTGAGCAAACATACCTACAACAACCAGCAAACTCGCGGTAATTAGTTGTGGAATCATCTTCAAAACAAAACGCATGGGCTCAATTGTACCTACAGTCAGCAGAATGACAAGTGCTTAGATGGTTTGGGTAAATGGCAAGAGCGCTAAGTGGCGAGCCCGCTTGACTTCACGGGCGAGCTGTCGTTGTTGTTTGGCGGTTAAGCCAGACACCTGACGAGGCAAAATTGC
>CAYNWG010000073.1:0-4057 GCA_964400865.1 uncultured Pseudomonadales bacterium | reverse complement strand
TTGGTTTAATTTATCAAGATTTTTTTTTGCGATGGTGTTGAATTTATCCAGACCAATGGCAACCTTGAAAGCTTTTTTTGCTTCAGCTACTTGATTGAGTTGTAAGTGTGAAACCCCGAGGCGATTCAAAGCACCAATGTCGGTGGGTTCCTTTTCAAGAATTGCCTGATTAAGATCTATCGCTTTTTGCCATTCGGCTTGCTTGGCGGCCAGTACGGCGAGTTGTTTGAGTGATCCAGTTGCTGCAGACATAATTTGGTTGTTTTTATATAGCAAAAACGTTCTGCAGAGGATACCGATGATAGCTTCAAATGTCAACCAACAATTGCTAAATGGTGTACAATTCGATGAATACTACAGAGAGGATTGATTATATGGCAGGTCATAGCAAATGGCACAACATTAAAAATCGCAAAGGTGCGGTTGATAGTCAGAGAAGTAAGATATTTGGCGATTTGGCTAAACACATACGCAAAGCAGTAAAAGAGGGTGGCTCCGGTGATCCGCAATTTAATCCAACACTCCGAACTTTTCTTGATAAAGCCAGAATGGCCAACATGCCCAGAGAAAAAATTCAGAAGGCCATAGATAAGGGGTCGGGAAAATCTGCCAGCGGAGGAACAATTCAAGAAGTACTGTATGAAGCATTTGGTCCATATGGAGAAGCATATTTGGTTCAGGCGGTAACCGATAATCCCAATCGCTCAAGTTCAGAAATGAAATTTATTTTTTCCCGCCACGGTGGATCGATTTCTGGTCCAGGTTCTGCAAGGTATCTGTTTGAACGCACTGACGGAGCTGAGTACCGAGCAAGCATGCCGCTTGAGTTAAGTTCTGAGCAACTTGAAGCGGTCCAGACACTCATTTCCACCCTACTTGATCATGAAGATGTTGAAGACGTGTATTGCACAGCTAAAATTGATTTAGAGCAAAATTCATGAGAAGAAGAGAAAAATTTATCATTTCTTCACTCGCATTAAGCTTTGCGCTGATTGGCGTGTTGTTGATTCCAACGGCTTGGAGAGTTTGGTCGCTATTACTATTTGGCGGTGTGACTTATGGCTTAGCTGCTTGGGCCCTTTCTGAAGATCTACAAAAAAATGAGTACCTGACAATACTTCCACTACCAACTCTCTATGCGCTGGCAATTGCAAGTTTTTATTTTGTATTGCCCGCTAGTATGCCCAAAAGAGTACTTTTTATTGTTTTGTTTGGCATTGGCATGTATGCGTTACTGCTCACGGGGAATATTTTTTCAGTAGCGAAGGGGAGAACCATCCAATTGTTGTATGCAGCACAAACGATAGCGTTATTTTTTTCCTTACTCATATCATTCTTGATTACCAACACGCTTTTTACTTTTAACCTACCTTTTGCAGTTACAGCAGGCCTAGTGGCTGCTTTCCATTTTCCACTCATCGCTATGTCTATTTGGAGTGTGCAGCTGAGGAGCAAGTTGGATCGAACCGATTGGGCGCTCACAGGCCTGCTTACACTAGCAGTATTTGAGCTTTCTATTGCACTTTCGTTCATTCCCTATGCTGTATGGGCAATTGGTTTGTTAATCATGTCACTTTTATATATTGGTCTTGGGGTCTTCCAGAGTTATCTCAAGGGTAGATTGTTTATTAAGACCATCAGGGAATACTCTTTAGTAACTGGAGTGTCTATACTTTTATTTCTCTTGCTTTTTCCTGGTAAGTAGACCTTGAATGATTGTTATCCAGATTAGATGTTTATTTTGTATTGATATATCAATATTTATCATATTCTTGGTAGGGGGGAGTCGGGGATAGAAGTCGGATTTGCCTTAAGATAACCAACTATTAGGATGCGGGTTACTAATTAAAAAGAAACTTTCAGCTTAAGAGGCTAAGAATTTTATGATTTAAACAAATAAAAAATTAAAATGAAGTTTTGTGATAAAAAAATCAAACAAAGTGGGGGAGTAATAAATAATTACCAGAGGGAGCGGGGGATAATGATATAGTTTGTTATGGTTATCAATGATATAGTTTGATACAGAAAAAAATGTGGAAAACTAATTTATTATAAGCCTATAACTCGAGTAAAATTTGTGATTTGTAAAACTGGATGCAGTAGTGATGCGGTAATAAATAACCCGAAGCGGATGTATTCACCTCAAGTACATCGCCTGGTTTCCAGGCTAAATGATAAATTACTAGAGAATTTAAACAATTAGGGACTAAAAACTAGATTTAACACATCCCTGGAGAGATAGGGTTGTGTGCGTACAACTTCGCTAAAACTGGAACAGTGAAAAACACATTTTGGAATTAAACAGGGGACTACTTCCCCCACCGCAATAGGTAGTCAACTTCATAAATCTAATACGTCGCACAATATTACATTTACGACGTAGTATACTAAAAATTAGGTTCAGCATATTTTGCATCTCAATTCTATTTCCTCCGCTTAGTTTGGTTTGAAGATAGATTTCATATATTTAATCTGATCGATTTAATCTCACCTACAACTCTTTGGTTTGTTTTTAATTCTTTGTTTTCACTCACATTGATAAAATCCTAAAAAATATGGTCATCGTGAATAGTAACCATTTGTTTACGATGACCAACTGATCATCTAAGCCAGTAAAAAGCCGATTTTGGGCTAACTGAGCGCTTACTAGCCATAGCAGAATACATAATAAATTGATAAGACAAGCAAAAGGCCAAACAATTAAAGTAAATGGAGGTTTTAACTAATTTCTGATATAGTGACAATTAGACATTGGACAAACGATTTAATTAACGACCCACAAAATTTTTAATCGTTTTGATAATAAATAATCAAAGCAACAATACACAAGGTTAAAGGTAATTGATGATTCAAGCTAAGCCAACTTATCAATGAATTAGCAACAATTACAATCATCTGCCAATGACCCGTAGTAACTCAAGAATCTAGATACTAAAACATATGCCGCTACCAACAGAACCATTTTTGTTACTAACGCAGTATCTGGAGCACTTGGAAATCGAACGCAATGTGAGCCGACTGACTATTCGTAACTATTCATTATATTTAAGGCGTTTTTGCACTTGGCTAAAAGATCTAGAGATAACTGATGTGAGACAGATAGACAAAGAAGTAGTTAGAAAATATCGTATATATCTAGCAAGATACGAAGACGATCAGGGAAACCTGCTTTCCAAACGGACTCAAAGTTATTATGTGATTGGCTTGCGATCTTGGTTAAAGTGGTTGGTAAAAAATGATGTACCGGTGCTTCAGCCAGAAAAAATTGATTTACCCAAAGCAGAAGCGCGTTTAATGAAATTTTTACCCATAGAAAGTATCGAACGCTTGTTAGGTCAGCCAGATCTTTCATCACAATCTGGCCTCAGAGATAAAGCCTTATTGGAGGTGTTATTTTCCACAGGCTTGCGGGTCAGCGAGTTGGTTAATTTAAATCGAGATCAAGTCAGTTTGGCTTCTCAAGAGTTTGGTGTGATTGGCAAAGGAAGAAGGCCGCGCGTTGTATTCCTCAGCGATCGCGCCAAGCAATGGTTGGAGCGTTGGCTTAACACGCGAAGAGATAATTGGGACCCGGTGTTCATTCGTTTTTCTGGCAAACAACCAGACATTCTTTCAGATGGTGAAGAGATGCGACTAACTACAAGAAGTGTACAGCGTATGGTTGATGCGTATTGTCGAAAGGCTCGGTTGCCGATACGAGTTTCCCCTCACGGCATTCGTCATTCATTTGCGACTGACCTTTTAAGTAATGGTGCCTCACTACGCGATGTCCAAGAGATGTTGGGTCACAAAGATATTGGTACAACGCAAATCTATACGCACGTGACGCGCCCGCAGCTCAAACAGGCTCATCACAAGTTTCATTCTGATCTTAAATGATCTAGTACAAAATTAGCACTCTCTCCCCTACTCTGCTAATTCATCTGTAAGTAAAAAAAGATTGATAGATCAAATAATAAATTCTAAATAATTTACTTTATTTGTAATTGTGGCTACATTGACTCCACTGGTTCAAGTATCTAGATAAATGATATACTATTCGTCTTAAAATCTTGGG
>CAYNWG010000072.1:0-4100 GCA_964400865.1 uncultured Pseudomonadales bacterium | reverse complement strand
GATGCCATTGTTTCTTCAAATGTTTTCGAGTGGTCTGCGAGTACAATGTCACTACGGGAATTTTGCACACGAATGCTTGCTGGTCTTAAGCCGAGCGGCGTTGCCAATGCACATAGCATCCATGGATTAGATATTCAAGAGTTGGTGGGTGATTTCTCAGTGCTTCGTTTTGAACCAAACAAACCAAATGAATGGGTTAACAACTGGCTCTTGATTCAAAAAAATTGAAAAGTGCTCGAATGTGCTAGGATGATTACGATGTTAGTAGTTTACAAATTACAAGGAATTAGTCGGAAAATAATTCAATTGTTGTTTGTTGGAATGTTGCTTGTCGAATTTTATACCCTATTTTTATTTTTCACATCATCTGTTCGAGATATTTTTGTCATATTCATGGTTTTTCTATTTGGAATAATTTTAAAATATCTTCAAGGATATCTGGTATATCGCATAGAGATTGACGTAACCAATGACATAATGTGGCTAAACAGAACTTGGGGCAAACAACTTCTGTTATCCAAAAATGTGAAGGAGTGGGGATATCGAATAATTGTGACTGAAGCCGAATACATCAGCCGTACTAAAAACCTAGAATTATACCTCCATACTGGTAGAAAGATTGTGTATCCTTTCAACCTCTTTGGAAAGAAGCCATCAGATAAGTTTAAACAAGCCCTGATTGATTGTCTGGGATCTACCCCAAGAACATATTCCATGAAGTTTTTTACCATGGAATCAGACGTGCTATTTGTGCTACTTTGATTTACTATATGTCTCTATGATTGGTCGTTCTGAACACGTTGGGTACAAAGACATTTTGTCTGGAATACCTATTTTGGAATCTCGACCGATTGAGGGTTTTACTAAATATCCAGATTTTAGAGGAACCATAATTAGCCCAGATCTTGAAGAACAGTTGTTTTTGCTCCGATCACCGAGCGAAGAGGCTACCAATCGGAGGGGAATTCGTGTGCTGGCCGATACATCAAGAATTGTCGACGGAGAAAGACAGTTAATTGGTCATCTAGCCAATTACGATAAGGTCCTGCCAGATAGTGCTCAAATTTTCGAACTACCAGTGACTCGTGCGTGGGGTAACAACCTCGAATTGGTCTCGCACTTGGCAAGACAACATCGACTGATCCAAATTCGAGGAGGCAAACATGTGGGACAATCGATAGTTCCATTAGGGCTTCTTGATAACTCAAGTGCCTACATTGATGGTGATTATGATGATCGAGCTGATCAGATCGACTTGAAGTTAATCCAAACAGCACTAGATCATCCTGAAATTTTTTTAGATGCAACCTGTAGAGGATTTCAATTGGTTTTAGCACATCTACTTGGTTTACTTCCTGAAGAAGTACCAAATCATCGATCTAGTCCTGGTAAGCCAGCAACTATTCATCGAATAACAAACGTTGTGAAAAAACTATATGGTCCTCATGCTCCAGTTGCGCTTCGTACTTTACATCAATTTGACGTTAACAGCTATCACATGCAGGGATTTCGTTTAGAAATGATTGAGCCCCACCTAGACATTCTCAAGGAGAATGGTTTTTATGTAACCCATGTTAGTCAAGAAGGTGAAGTCGTGGAAATGTTACTTCGACTCAATAAAAGGGGCGAGGTCAACGGATTTCTCAAGCAATTTCACCCAGAGAAAATGGCAGGAAATCCCGTCGGTGACACCATTTTGAGATATAACCAAACTGTAATTCGTAGAGTACTTAGATAAAGATCAAAGTGAACTCTGGAATGAATTTGCTATAATGATTCCTTATGAATTCTGACATTCAGCACGTGGCGATTATTATGGATGGCAATCGCCGGTGGGCCAAACAGAAGGGTCTAAGTCCCACCGAGGGTCATCGTGAGGCGGCAGTCAAGACTATCGAGCCACTCATCCAAGAATGTGTGGATCAAAAAATTCCCTATGTCACTTTTTGGGCGTTTTCCACGGAGAATTGGAAACGCGACAAGGAAGAGCTTAAGGCGATTTTTGGAGTGTTTAGATTCGCCCTCAAAAACCTAGCAATCAAATTTATTAAAGAGGGAGTTAAACTCAATATTCTTGGGGAAGTCAACCGTTTTCCAGAAGATATTGCCAAACAATGCCTAGATTTTGTCAATAAAACACGTAGAAATTCAAAAATTACTGTGACATTTGCGCTGAATTATGGGGGTAGAGCGGAAATAGTTCGAGCCGTGCAAGAAATAGTTAGATCTGGTGTTAAACCTGAGGAAATAACGGAGGAGGTTTTTTCACGTCATTTGCACGCTCCCGAGATTCCAGATCCTGATTTAATTATCCGAACAGGGGGAGAGCAGAGGCTTTCTGGCTTCATGCCTTGGCAGTCTATTTATTCAGAACTTCTTTTTGTGCCAACGCTGTTTCCTGATTTCTCAGTCGATCAATTCAGAAAAGCGCTCGATGAATTTCGCCGAAGAGAACGACGTTTTGGTGGTAATGCTAAATAACTATCGATTTTTTGTTTTATAGTCTCATCCGAATAAAGAGTTGAGGACCAAGTGGAGAGTCATGAAGTTGTGTGTGGATAATTCGATCAGGGTTATGTTTAATAATTTGATCCGCATATGATTCCTTGCCTTCTTCTGTAAAGGTACTAGCATCTCTTTCGATAAACTGGAAGCCCTTTTGTTTGAGCTCGCTTTCAAGTCTCGCCATTATTTGTTCAACAAGGTGTTTGCCTCGATGTTCTAAGGCAATAGCAGTTTTAGTGATGTATGCAGTATTTGTGCTCGGTACCCTACCCACATACACATCATCAGTAAATACTGTTTCTAAAGGTTCGACTATACTAAATCCTACTATTTCTTTTTTTTCTGAATCACTATCTCTGATAACTATTGTTATTGCATCTGGAAATAACCTGAAAAACTCAATGGTACCCGCAACATTTAGTCCGTGTTCATTTCCAAATGCTTCTTGATCGATGCTGCTGATCGCCACCATGTCTTTTGTAAGTGATTCTTTATCTAAACTTGCGACATCCCAGACTTCGATAGCATAATGTTGGTTTGAAATTTGCTCAGAAGTGTTTGATGGAGCGCCCTCGGTCATTCGTACAGTAAATATACTATGCAAAAGTAGAACTTTGCTAGATGAAGTTTGTTGGTGATTGACTAATTGGTCAGACTAGACTAAACTATATAGCATGAATATTGTTAACATTTACAACGCCAAGACCAACCTATCTGGACTTATCGAGCGAGCAGTGGCAGGTGAAGAAATCATCATCTCTAAGTTCAATAAACCACTCGTTAGATTGACGCCAATTGGACAGGGCGTAAGTCCAAGACAATTTGGCACATATAAAGGAAAAATTAAAATTGGTAAAGATTTTAATGCGGTAGATACAACTATTTCTGATTTATTTTATGCTGAAGAATAACAAGTACTTACTTGACACCCACGTTTTACTGTGGTGGTTCGCTGCGGATAAACAACTTGGACATTCAGCCAAGCAGATGATTGCCGATGCAAATAATCAAATTTTTTGTAGTGTTGCCAGTCACTGGGAAATGGTAATTAAACAGTCGTTGGGTAAACTGAGATTTCCAAAAAAGATGTTTGAAACTCTAGAAGATGGTGGAATCTTCATTGTGCCGATTGAAGCTAGACATGTGCTAGAGCTTCAAGATTTACCACCAATTCACAAAGATCCTTTTGATAGAATGCTGATTGCGCAGGCTCAAGCAGACAACTTGACCGTAATTACTGCAGACGCTAACATTCAGAAATATCAAATTAACACCCTGGAAGCTTCGATTTGATTGATATGGTATACTATCCACCTTGTAAAAAGTTGGGTTGATTTGGTGTACGGTCCTGATTTTGCCAAATCAACCTCTTAGTCGAAATCTATCGACTAGAAAGAAGGACAAAGTTATGTTAGACGTTACTTCACTTCCCGATAAAGCACCAGATTTTGATCTGCAAGAATTGTTTGGCGCTGGCATGCATTACGGTCATCACAAGAGTAAGTGGCAGCCAAGAATGATCCAGTATATTCACAGTGAAAAAAATGGCGTTCACATCATTGATTTGGCAAAAACCGCCCAGCAAATGCGCTTGG
>CAYNWG010000071.1:0-4165 GCA_964400865.1 uncultured Pseudomonadales bacterium | reverse complement strand
GAGCATCTCGCTGTTAACGAGAGGGTTCTAGGTTCGAGTCCTAGTCGGGGAGCCAGAGAATTTAGAATTAAAATATACATTACCTATTTATACTTCGTTTTTGGTAAAATATTATTTAGTGGCTATGAAAGTAGAAGATAGAACAATAAACAATCCTTGGAAATTGAAAACTCCTCCGCTGACTTCGGAGTACGAAATGTATATTGGTGAAAAAGATGGTTTAAAAGTTATCGTGTGCGTCGTAGGTAAAACAACTCTACTGTATGACTACGACGCTATTACTGATTTGTATCAAATGCTTAAATCTCATGGGGACTGGATGGAATTGGGTGGAGCTGATGAACAAAAGCCGACGAAAGAAGGTACAGTTGAAGATTGGGGTCGTTCTCCCAAAAATCCTAAACGGGGCTGGTATGGACTCAAAAAGGGACTTCGTGGAAGATTTGGTGTATACATGCCACCACTCCTTGAGACTTTAGGACTAGCCGAACTTGAACATAATCCAAGAAATAATAGGATAAAAGCCAAATAAAATCTTTTGGTAAAGTGATATACACTAAATTGCATTCATGATTATGGATTCATTATATGACTGAGAAAAATGTACATATTGTTGGATTTATTCCAGGGACAACCCTAAGGGATCAAGTTCGGTTAAACGATGAAGCAGATCCTATGATGTTTCCTGATAGGTTTAGTTCCGTTCCACGGAGCATTCAAGAATTAGTTCGTGCGGACGAAAAAACCGCCAATATATATTTGACTGCTCAAAAAGTCGAAAGACTTTTAAACGAGATTCAATTTGGGTTTATTGGAAGTTTGGGCATATCAATTACTGTTGGCTATCCTCATAGACTCGTTGGGGATATAGACATATTAGTTTTAGAAGAAGATTTTGAAAAAACGAAACGAGCTTTACTATGTGGTGCAGGAGTGAAACAAAGGAACACTACTTCAGTAACTTTTCCACCAAACGCTCAAGAATTAGAACAACTGTGTCCAGGTTGTAGTCAAATACAGTCTTTGTCGAGAGTCAAAGTAGATGTATTTAGTTTGTCAGACAGCATGTTAAAAGCTCCAGGAGGATTTTCTAAGCAGATATCTTTGACTCCAATTTTTGGTGCGAAATCAGATTTACTTGGGTTTGAATTTAGTACTGTGGACTTGCCTTTTTTATTAGGAGCAATTGGGTCACAAGATAAGTGGAAAGACAACTATGACAAATGGGTTTTGAGGGGTAGCGTCTAATACAAGTAGTCTGATATGAAAATTAATATTGATCACTAAATTCCACCAGTTGGATGATTATTTCAAGTGACGTGGACTGCTATACTATATTTAAAGTGTTGCTAATTTCTTGACTTGGTTGTTTGACCAATAATAGTATAGTTGGAATTAAGATCAACATTCAAAGTTATGATAGATGAATCAAAACCTAGAACTAGGAGAGAAGAAGGTGTCCCACAAAATGTGGTTGAGCGACTTACTGGTCAGCAAGCTTTAGATGTTCTTAGCAACTTACATCGAAAATGCATCGTGGAAGTTGGGATTGCTCATGTTCCCACAAAAGTTTGGAACTTGGAGAATCTTGATTTGACAGAAAGTACTGCCTTGTTTTACGAGTGGGAAGACGCAGTTTCTGGCTGGGATGATTTTGCGGCCGAGACTCTATCAGAAGCACCAAAGGATATGAAGTGTTATATTGTTAATGACCAAGTTACACCAGAGGTCATTCAGCATGCAGAAGTGATAGTGTTTAAAAACTATCATTCTGGAACTATGTCACACCTGATTCCACAGTATTCAGAATTGGGACAAGATCAAGAGCTAATAATTATTATTCATGGGTACTACGTGACTACTGCGCAGCTTGAGCATGTTAAAAGTGATTTGTTGGCTAAAGGCTACCCAAATATTTGGTTTGAAGAACGAGACAACCGTCAACAAAAGCTAGTTGGAACGACAGGATTTGAGACGGGGGAGAAAACTGATAATCAGTTGTATCTCTATAGAATCGGTGGGTTGGGGTCTCAGAGCTGATCTATTGAAAAATTACCAATTACTATCCAAAGCCTCATACATACACCTATAGAAACAGCGGGAGCCAATCAGTTATAGTCAATCATGATATACTTATTCTCTAAGTGAGAAGCAAGTTTTGAAAATTCTTATCTTTACTCTCGGAATCGTTACTTTTTTATTATTATTCCCCTCATATAGCGGACTTTCTGTTTTCTCTAAGGGAGAATTTGCCTATCTGGAATCAATGGGAATTATTTTTGCGTATGTAACGCTGCTTGCAATAGTATTCAGCGTGATTCTTAAAAAATATTCTAAAATAGACATAAAAAAAAGATTAGTTACATTTACTATTTTTATAAGCGTGTTGGGAATAAATGTTTTTCTGTTATTGCTTGTTATTCTAATTACCTGGATCCGTTTTGATATAAAATCGCATTGCCAAGACGCAAAAAGAACGTATGGTGGCGATTGTACGGAAGCCTTAATCAGTATGCTTAATGACGATAATCAAAGTTTTAAATCAAGAAACAACGCCATCTATGCCTTGGGACAACTGGCGGATGATCGTGCCATTCCAACTCTACAGAGTTACTACACAGGAGAAATACCAGAAAGAGAGCCCTTGCATACAACTCTCAGTCAGTATGAATTAAAAAAAGCTATTCGGTGGTGTAAAGAGGGGAACGGCATGAGTTGGATGTATTGGGACCAGAATAGTTGGCATTAGATTTTGTACTCACGTCCCGAATTGAAGACTAAAACCTCTGCTATACTCAAGCTATGTCTACTACACGCTATGCATTCTGGTATGAACCCACGGGCGAAGTATATTCATACTTAAAGTCTTTAATTATTCAATTATCAGCCAAATATAACTCTCCAATCTTTGAGCCCCATATTACGCTTCTTCCAGGTGGCACAGACTTGGATAAAGAATCTGTCATAAATAAACTACGAGTAGCAATAAGTGAATCTAATCCATTTGAAACCAAACTGACAACATACGATTACTTAGATGACTTCTTTAAGTGTATATTTTTACGAGTGGATAAATCCTCGTCTGTGATGAATTTCTGTTCGAGTATCCAAACAGCATTTAACAGTCAACCAACGACTGATTTCACACCTCATTTGAGTGTGCTTTATGGTCAAATTGCTAATGAAGAAAAGGAAAAGATAATTAGCCGTCTGGGTATGGAGTATCAAAAATCATTTATTATCGAAAAGGTCGATATAATTGAATACAAAATGGGAGAACCACCAGAGACATGGAAAAAGATCGAAAGTATTTTGGTTAAGTAAAACACTTCCTCAATAATTAATATGAATATGAATTGGATTATTGCCAGCCTATTAATGTTTGTTAGTTCGGTAGCCCTGTATCTTTGTGTACGAAAGAGTAATTCACTTAAAACACCTCAACAACTAAATAATCTCGCAATGTTTTTGATTCCCGTACTTGTGTATATGGTGCTAACGGTCAGAACCCCAACTAGTTTTACACTTAAACCATTTGAATACTTGCTAATTTTTATTCAAGGTATTTTCTTTAGTTATTTTGGAAATGTATTTTCCTTAAAAGGTATCGAATACTCACCCAATCCTGGATATAGTTTAATTATTTCAAAAAGTTATGTTGTTTTTACAGCAGTAGCTTCCATATTTGTTTTTGCTGCTCCACTGACGATGAATTCAGCGATTGCTATACTGCTGATCGTTCTGTTCTCAGCTTTAATTACAATCGACAAAGCTAAAAACAGAACTACTTCTAATAAATTGTGGTTCCCGTATACGATGGGCGCATTTTTTTGTTGGGGGTTTCTGGCTTTAAGCACGAAGTATCTACTGAATATGGGCGTGCCTATTCTTACTCGGCTCATTTTATCGATGCTGGTAGTAACCGTTTTAATCTTCGCAGAAATAATACTAAAGAAAATACATATCTTTCAAATCACCAAACCTCAAATAGTGACTCTCTTATTCATTGGAATATTTGGCTCAAGCTTCAATTACTTTATGCAAGTTGCATTTAACCTTGCCCCAAATGTGGGTTATGTTAATGCTACAAATGCCGCCTCAATTTCATTATTAGCATTAGTGTCTGCTTTCATTTTTAAAGATGAATTAACATTAATCAAGATGA
>CAYNWG010000070.1:0-4251 GCA_964400865.1 uncultured Pseudomonadales bacterium | reverse complement strand
TTTTTAAAGAAAGATCGGAACGAATTGAAAAAGGTCAAAAAGCAGCTCAAGAAGCTATCAATCAACAAGAAAAACTTGTTGAATATGAAGAAAAGAAACAGCGCGAGCTAGAGAAAAAAATAGCTACAAAGTTGGAAAAGGCTTCGAAAGAAGCAGAAGAACACAAAGCCCGACTGATGGAAAAAGCCAAAGTTGACGTAGACGATTTCATTGATAAACAACACAAAAAAACCGAGCAAGAAAAGGCCCAAGTGCTTGCTAAAATGCAAGAAGGACTGGCGGATGCGGTTGTGCTAGCGACCGAAAAAATTCTGGCAAAAAAATTAACCAAGCAAGAAAAAGATACGCTCGTAACTCAACAGCTTGAAGAAGCGCTTCAGGGAATGTAATCAATGAAAACAACCAAAACAGTCATCATTACAACTGCTCAAAAACTGACCGACAAACAACGATCAATTTTAAAAGAATTAATCGCTCAAAAAATTGGTACAGCAATTGCAATTGATGAAATTGTTGACACTTCGGTACTAGGAGGCGTTAGAATTCAATTGGGTAATCAGGAATTTGACGCCACTATTTCCGGAACGCTAGAAAAAGTTGATTCCTTACTCGAAGTAATTGAGGTAACCACCGCTGATTCACTCACAGAATCCCAACGAAAATCACTCAAGGATTCGCTCCAAAAGAAACTCGGTAGGCCAGCCGAAATGATTGAGATTGTTGATCCCTCCGTGATCGCAGGACTACGTTTACGAGTTGGATCAAAAGAATTTGATGGAACTTATAAAAAGCGATTAGAAAAATTACAAGCCACACTAAAAAGCGAGTTATGAAGAAAGCAACCAGTATGCCAACCAAACAAGATTCCTTTGCCACCAACCTTAAAAACCTTATTCAACAAGCCAATTTAACTGCAGAGCCTGAGTCGGTTGGCACAATTGTAAAATATGGCGATGGTGTGGTTGAGGTTAAAGGTCTGAGTAAAGCTCAATTGGGCGAACTCATCGATTTAGGTAAAAATGAATTTGGCCTAGCATTAAATTTAAAGAAAGATATTGTTGGCATAGTCACCCTCGGTGACGCACGTCATATTTCTAGTGGTCAAACCGTGCGACGGACCGGTAGAATCCTCTCGGTTGGCGTAAGCGATTCCATCATTGGTAGAATTGTTGATCCACTCGGCCAACCCATTGATGGTAAGCCAGCTATCAAACCAGAGCAGTTTATGCCTCTAGAGAAGGTTGCTCCTGGCGTCATGTGGCGACAAAAGGTTACCGAATCAGTGCAAACCGGCATCAAAGCCATTGATGCCATGATACCCATCGGGCGAGGCCAGCGCGAACTGATAATTGGTGATCGATCAACGGGTAAAACCGCCATTGCTCTGGGCACAATTTTGAACCAA
Organism: uncultured Pseudomonadales bacterium; assembly: GCA_964400865.1. Lineage (GTDB taxonomy): Bacteria > Patescibacteriota > Microgenomatia > UBA1400 > PJMF01 > DAOQVB01. Next base: position 2,846 of record CAYNWG010000070.1, on the reverse strand, counting down.
GCTGGTCAAAATATGATCTGTGTCTATGTTAGTATCGGACAAAAACGTGCCTCGCTGGCTCAAATCTCACAAACCCTCACTGAAGCAGGGGCAATGGATTATTCCATTATTGTGGCTGCCACAGCTTCGGACACCGCGGCAAAACAATACTTGGCTCCATACGCAGGCCAAGCAATCGCTGAATATTTCCTTGGCCAAGGCAAAGATGTATTGATTGTCTTTGATGATCTAAGTAAACACGCACAAGCCTATCGTGAAGTATCCTTGCTACTCAGAAGACCTTCTGGTCGTGAAGCATATCCCGGAGATGTATTTTATCTTCACTCCCGCTTGCTCGAAAGAGCATGCCGTATCAACAAAGAACATGGTGGTGGCTCAATAACGGCTCTCCCAATTATTGAAACCCAAGCGAATGACGTATCGGCGTATATTCCCACCAACGTGATTTCCATTACCGATGGACAAATTTATCTAGAAACTGACTTATTTAATGCAGGCATGAAACCAGCTATTAATGTTGGACTGTCAGTGTCTCGCGTGGGATCAGACGCCCAAAAGAAAGCTATGAAGCAGGTGGCAGGCACAATGAAGCTCGATCTAGCACAATTTCGCGAGCTCGAAGCATTTGCTCAATTTAGTAGCGATCTAGACGAAAAAACCAAAGCCCAGCTGGACAGAGGAATGAGAGTTAATTCCATTCTGAAACAAGGATGGGATGTGCCATTAAAAATGGCCGAGCAAGTTTGTGTTATTTTTGCTGCCGTTAATGGGTACCTAGACATAATTGCGCTCGAAAATATTCAAAAGTGGGAAGTTGCCTTCTTGGAATACCTCCACTCAACTCAAACAAAGTTTCTAGACACCGTTACGAAAGACGCAATTATTTCTGACGAATCTAAAGCCAAACTGCAACAGATTTGTAAATCTTTTGGTGACATGCATCCAGAATTACACATTCCAACAAGTAAGAACAAAGATACCAATGGCTAATTCTAGACAAGTTAAGCAACGAATTAATACCGCAAAAAACATCTCTAAGATTACTAAAGCGATGGAGATGGTTTCTGCGAGCAAGATGAAAAAAGCACAGGAGCGCGCTTTGTCTGCAAGACTGTACGCTCGAACCATGGCTGATTCACTGCGACTCCTTGCCAAAGCCACAGACAAAGCCTCGCATCAATTACTGCAAGAAAATTCTGAGGGAAAATCGCTTGGCGTCGTCATTGCTACCGATAGGGGCTTGTGTGGTAGTTTGAATCAAAATTTATTCAAAAACCTAATTCAGTGGAAAAATCATCATCCCAATGGGGTGATCGTAGCAGTTGGCAAAAAAGCCATCTCATTTTGTCAATATTACGGATTAGAGATATTTGCTCAATTCTCCGATATGCCAGATAAAATTACTACGTCCGACATTACTCCCCTGAGCTCACTTATTGTAAATGGGTTTTTGGACAGCACCTTTTTGTCTGTTGATTTGTTTTTTATGGATTTTATCAATACACTTTCTCAGCAACCAAAAACTGAACAATTACTACCATTGCGCTCACTCGGCAACCTAGATGCTGACGAATCTTTAATGGATAGTTCTATTCATTCAGAATATTTATTTGAACCAAATCCTCAAGCAATTCTAAATGAATTACTGCCCTTTTACATTGAAAACACAATTTATCAAGCATTTTTGGAGGCTAAGGCGAGTGAACATTCCGCCAGAATGGTTACCATGAAAAACGCGAGTGAAAATGCCACTGAATTAGTTTCAGACTTACAGCTTATTTATAACAAGGAGCGTCAGGCAGCAATTACCACAGAATTGTTGGACATTACAACAGCCACCGCTTCATTACAATAGTAAAGGAATGTATGCCAAACACTAATTATGGAACTATCACTCAAATTATCGGACCAGTGGTCGATGTAGAGTTTGCGGAAAAATTACCAGCTCTGCTGAATGCCCTTCACCTTGAACTCGCTGATAAATCAATTATGACTCTAGAAGTAGAACAGCAATTGAGTCCCACAGAAGTTCGTTGTATTGCCCTGGGACCTACTGACGGTTTAGAGCGAGGCCTAGCAGTCTCGGACACTGGTGCACCAATTACTGTACCAGTTGGTCAAGTAACTTTAGGCAGAATGTTTAATGTGGTTGGAGATATTATTGATGAAGGCAAACCAATTGAAGTAAAATTTACCGCTCCCATTCATAAATCTGCCCCCTTACTGGTAGATCAAGAGACCAGACCAGAAATGTTGGAGACCGGGATAAAAGTTATTGATTTAATTTGTCCATTTGCAAAAGGTGGCAAAATTGGAGCTTTTGGTGGAGCGGGTGTGGGTAAAACAGTTATCATTCAAGAATTAATTCGCAACATTGCCGAAGAACATGAGGGTCATTCCGTTTTTGCTGGGGTAGGAGAGAGAACCAGAGAGGGCAACGATCTCTATCACGAAATGAAAGATTCGGGCGTACTTAAAAACACCGTTATGTGTTTTGGCCAAATGAATGAGCCGCCTGGTAGTCGTTTGCGAGTAGCTCTAACCGCACTCACTATGGCCGAATATTTCCGCGATGTAAAAAAAGAAGATGTTTTATTCTTTATGGATAATATTTTCCGCTTCAGTCAGGCTGGAGCAGAAGTTTCGGCACTGTTAGGTAGAATCCCTTCGGCAGTGGGCTACCAACCCAACCTCGCCACAGAAATGGGTAATTTGCAGGAAAGAATTACCTCTACCAAAGATGGTTCGATTACTGCATTCCAAGCAATTTATGTGCCAGCTGATGACTACACCGACCCAGCACCAGCCACAACCTTTGCGCACATCGATTCAACTATTTCATTGGA
>CAYNWG010000069.1:0-4390 GCA_964400865.1 uncultured Pseudomonadales bacterium | reverse complement strand
CTTAAGCAACATGTCGTGGGTTCGAGTCCCACCCGACTCACACATGAAAAAATATCAGGTGCTTAAAAACTTTCAATGGGGCAAGCTTTTACTAGAAAAAGACAATAAAATTCTGATTACAAAGCAAGATGAAGAGTTATCGACTGTTTCAGTCGAACATTATCCTGAAAAATCGCAGTTAATTGGTACAAAAGCAGTTGAGGGAATGACTCTCTTACAGAGAATAAAAGCGTGTGATTAACCAAAAGGAATTTTTTGAAACCCCCACATTTGCTCCTGAAATTCTGGAGTACCTACAACAAAGACATTTGAGTTTAAACAATGACTACCGCATGCCACCGCCTCAGAGTAATTTCAGCGAATCGTGTCATTACGTGTATAACGAGATTGCTAATCTCTGTAGGAAGTATGGGTATGAACCAAAACTCTTCCGCGTGAGAGGTAAGAAATTAGCCGGTGAAGTTAACACCAAATCCCTCATCCCAAAAAGATACCAGGGCAGAGTTGTGTGGGGAGGTCATCTGGTTTGTGTAGTTGGCAATACTGTACTTGATCCATTGGTAGGAATTCCTCTGAGCATGGAAGAATATGCAGAAACAGTTTTTGAAAACCCCGTCGACTTACGAGAAGTTAATTGGGAATCACCACAAACCTAATTTTCTATAGTGAAATCAGTTAATTCATTTCCTTTTTCGTACACCGCGGTATAAGAAATAATGCCATCTGTTCCATCAAAAATTAAGGGCCCAACTTCTTTTATTTCAGCCAGTAGATTGTCTAACTGCATGATTTCTTCAGGAGTTAACCACTTGAGCTCACCGTCCTCAGGATTTTGATGGAGTTCTCCACCTTCATAATCGGCAAAAACAAAGTGAAAAAAAACTTCTTGATTGAGGTCTTTTAGGTATGCATTACCAGTGGCTTTTACACGTAAATTTTTAATTGTGAGCCCAGTCTCTTCCATAATTTCTCTTCGTGTGGCGGCAAACAAACCTTCGTTAAACTCTCGCTTCCCACCAGGAGCCATCCAAACGTTCGGCATAATGCGTTTGTCAGCGTTGCGATGAAGCATGAGATACTTACCATCTTTATGGATAAAACATTCTAGGGTTATGAGGATATTTCTTTGAGACATATAAAGTAAGCATAACACATTTAAGATTCAGAATAATGTCCTATAATACTTGATTTTTGCTGAAATTAGGTTATGATATAGTTATAGAAAGATGTAGTTAGTTATACATTAACTCTATTGCTGGGTTCTGACTGTAACTTATCTGCAAGCTTTCTCGTTCTTTAACAAGTTGCGGATATTTTTCAATCTCCTCTTGATTGATAGACAGCAATTTGGGCATGTGGTTTCGGCGTGTTTAAATTGCTGTCTATCAAAAATCCGCGCAGCTTGCGCGGTGAAGTTACAGAAGGAGATAAATGATGACTGCTTTAGTGACGCTTGTAATTGATGGGCTTCTCATCTGGGGGGCTTACGAAATCAGTGGCGAATACTCAGCTTCCATAGTGGTCTCTCTCCTGATAGTGTGGAACTATCTGGAAAGATTCACGTCTGAAAAAAATGGAATACCTGGATTTTTGGATTTCCTCTTCAACCTGTTCCTACTACTAATTTTACGACAGACATCAGACAACCCGTGGCTGATGTTATGCGGCGCAGTGGCAATTCTATGGGCAGCTACCACGGGGCGTAGAGATCGATAAGGAGGATGAGTGAACGAAAACTTTGCGAGTCAATACATTGGGTTAGTGATCATAGCCGTTTGCATCCTAATTCTGATGCTAGCGGCTAGTGAAATTAGGAAAAAGGTACTACGACTATCGGTAGGCGCAGTGCTACTAGCTTTACTTGCGATAGTCTGCGTACTCTTGGCCACAATTACAACCCTTCCAACAGGAAGAGTGGCATGGGTTGTAGTAACTACTATGTCGGCGCTGTTCTGCTGCACTTTGTTGTGGCAGATACAGCACGATAAATAATTCCGCAACTTGAAGTGACCCGGTGGGTTTAGGCGATTGCATCAACTAGACTCATCGGGCACATCCGTTTTTTTTGATTTTCAAACGTATAAAAAATAACAATTTTTCCGGAGTTAACATCTCTAAAAAAGCTTGATATTCTAGATTTCTTGGCATCATGTGGCCTGCTATACTATTTTACAGAATGAAGACCTTAAAATATTTCTCAATTCCAATTCTCGCCACTATCTTTAATTTATTCTTTGAATATTCGCTTCGTGGTCTCAATGGTTTTATCAGTAATCCGAGTTTAATTATATTTTTGATTAGTGTGTATCTACCTTGGTTTATCATGCTGGAAGATGTCATCCGGCGCTTCCGACTAAACGACAAGCAAGTGCTCATATTACCATTTGCATCAATCGCAACACTGTATGGAGCATTTTTTATACCAAGTCAAGCATTTTATGCTCCGCCACTCTTTTTAGGCATTAATTGGGGACAATTAGTATGGATTGGCTTATTTTGGTGGTCACTCTTGCAAACAATTATGACTCAATATTTTGCCCTTAGGATCAGTCCTAGAAAATCAATTGAGCCATTGCTCTCCAAGAAGGGTTGGATTATCACGCTTAGTGTTTGGATTTTTGCGGGATTACTTTTTAAAATCCAAATTGTTAAATCAGGTTTAATTGTTTTGCCAATTACCCTAGTCAGCGCGACTGTTATCGCAGTTATTACCATGTTACTAATAAAAAAGCTACATTCAAGCTATTTTCAAACAGCTCAGAAATCACGAGTCATGGACATCCTGACGGTGTTAACAATATTCGTTTTTAGTTTTTGTGCTGTAAGATTTAATCAAGCTGGTTTGTCGGATTATCATCCAATCAATACTGACGCTCTAACGCTGGTTATCATTTGGACTACTATTTCTGGTTTGATAATGCTGGCTCATCGAGTCGTTACAAAAAAACCGTTCATGGTCTAAACTACTCAATTGCTCCCAAGATAATTCCTTCAGTTTCAATAACTTTGAAATCAATTCCATCAGCTTCAATTTTTATATACGCTACATTTTGTACCGATCCCTGTCGTAACTGCGTGTGTGAAGCAAAACCAAATCGCCTAAGTAAAACTCTGAGTGCACCACCGTGGGTGACTACTCCAATAGTCTTGCCTAAATATGCTGTCGCAAGTTCGCGCAAAAGTGTAATAAACCGAATAGCCACTTTTTCATCTGTTTCATAGCCTTCGTATAATTCAAACCGATCAAGCTCGTCGTCGGTAAGGTGCAAACGTTTTTCGAGTAGCTCTTTGAGCTCCGCATCATAATCCTTCACGAGTTGGCCCTCATGGGGACCAAAATGGCGTTCTCTCAGCATTTGAGTGGTTGTCACGGTTAGTTTGTGGTCAAGAGCAATAATTTCCGCCGTACGCTTGGCGCGGAGTAGGTCTGATGAGTAAAAAGCAGCAAATTGGACTTGCTTGAACGACTCAGCGCGCGCTCGCGCCTGCTCCAATCCCTTTTGGGTGAGGGGAGAGTCTGCATGGCCCTGCATCCGGCCCTCCACGTTCCACTCGGTTTCTCCATGGCGAATTAAGTAAATCGTGCAATTTTTCACAGCCCGAGTATACAGTATTGGAGAAAAATTGGCACAAAAAAAACCCTGGTTAGGGGTTTGAAATAAAAAGTTGGGTTATAGAGTAAAAATACTGTAGAAAGGACTCAGGCCTCGCAAGATTTTACCTCACGAGGCCTTTGTTGTCCACGATCTTGTGGGCGGTCTAGTCGATAGGCGTAACGGTGAAGTTGGCCATGTTGGCGGTGGAATCCTCCACTGCAACTTGAACCCGCTCCAGGTTGTTGAGAACCCCTTCGGCCTCCAGTTTGAAGGAGCGGCGCTTGTCCAACTCAGCTTCCAACTGGGCGATCGAGGTGTCGTTGTCGGCGATCATCTTGGCGACATCAGCGATGCGACCTTTGAGGGTCGCGATGCGAGTAACCATGGATTCGCCGGTCAGCTCCATGAATGCGGCGAAGTCGGCTGCAGCCGTCCGAACCGCAATCCCGATTTCTCTGCGAACACCATTCTGCGTGTAGAGCAGTGCCATAGTAACATCTCCTTTTGAAAACACCCAACAAGATATGTGAACGAGCTATTGCGTTAAGCCTTATCCGATCCTCAAGCCGATTATGGCGAGAGTCCAGTAAGGGACGCAACATTTGTCAGTATACCAAATTTGTCAAGCTATGTCAATAGATAACTATATAGGCCTTAATATTTCTATTTAAACTTACAAATTTAGACGCACATAAAACAATCGTGAGATGATTGTCAAGAATAACCAATCTAGAAGATTTGAAAACCTTTCGTCCTTTTGGACTCATCAGTACGGACACACATCCGTAAAGGTC
>CAYNWG010000068.1:0-4631 GCA_964400865.1 uncultured Pseudomonadales bacterium | reverse complement strand
GAGGCGGAAAGTTCCAACCAAGACTAAACGAACGTATGAGTGGTAAGTGGGCTCCAAAATCACTGTATAGCTTGCTATCTATCACAATTGAACCATCCAAGTAGCCAAAAGTACTACTCATAAGCCACCATGAAAAGATCACGCAAAAAATTATAACGCCAAGATCCAACCCGTATTTTTTGACAATTTTCATTGATTTTTATTGTATGTTTGATCTAATTGTCTGAGCCGCAGACTGACCCAATTTTACTGCAAAGTTGGTACCTCTATCCCATGGATAAATGTGTTGCATGCTTGCCCAATACAAACCTTCTAGGGGTGTTTTAATTGGTGGTAGCACATAACTGTGGTTAACTTCAACTACTGGTTGGGCAAATGGAGCGGCAAAAGACCATGAGCGAGAAAGGCTTCTAATAAAACCAGGAGACAATTGATCTAAGTATGGTTTGTAGTGATCTAGCAACTGATCTTTGGAAAATGAGTACATTGGGTTACTGGGATCTAAATATTTACCTATGTACACAATGGTCTTATTCCCATAATGCTGGGGACTGATCATATTTGTGTGTTCTACTACCGCAAGAAGCGGCCAAGATTTCTCATTTACGTTTAACCAATAGGTATTATCAGTAAAAAATGGTTTATCTAATTCCAAAATCAGGGTTCTGGCAGCCATCGCCTTTAGCCTGAGTATCCCAGCTAAATATGACTCTGGCAATTCTGGTACTAATCCAGATAAAAGCATGGCAGAACTCGTAAACAGCACGGCGTCAAAAAAATTACTTGATCCATCTTCTTGCTCGATCTGCCACTGACTATTTTTTTGAGCAACATATCGTATACTGGTAGAAAAATAACATCTCACATGTTTTTCTTGTAACCTGTCTACCACATCTTGAGCCAACTGTCCAAATCCGCCAGCAAAATATCCTAATTTAGGTGTTCGAGCATGAATTCTAGCCCAAAACCAAGCTGCATTGACGGACTCCGCATACGATCCAAATTTATCAAGCATGAGTGGCTCCCATAGCACGCTCCATGATTGATTTCCCATAGATCGAATTAGAAATTCCTTCACGGTGTACTTCTCTAACTGCTCCCAAAGGGGAAAAGTTTTTAGTAACGCTAGGACAAAAGCGGTACGGATTTTTGACCATGGAGAAAGCACGGGGCAAGTGAGCAAACTCAAGGGTGAGTCGAGCCGAAACTGTCTATCATCGTATCTCATTGAGGTTTTTGCCTGAGTGAAAAAAAGTGAGCGCGATAGCCCAAGTTCACGCATCCAATTGATAATTGATTTATCGGAAGCAAAAATATGATGGTAATGATGTTCCAATGACCACTCCCAAGATTCTCCTTCTGCTTCATCGGGTTTAAACCCAGCAGCAAGACCCCCTGGGAATTGACTTGATTCAAACAGCGAAACATCATAGCCATTCTGTGAAAGATTCCAGGCGGCTGATAGACCTGTGAAGCCAGCTCCAATAATTGCGATTTTCATGCAGTATTTCCTAAGAGTTCTTACTATTGGTCGAACTCAACAACTGAGAAAATAGGTCCGCATCAAGACTGGAGCCACCAATTAATGCACCGTCGGCAACCAGCAGATATTCTTGGATATTTCTCACATCGACACTACCACCATACAAAACTGGAACTTCTCCAAAAGCTTGCTTAGCTAATCCAATAGAGGTAGTTACTTGCGGAATATCTTGACCGATTCCACTACCAATTGCGGAAACCGGCTCATAGGCGAAAATGCACTGTTTGGCTTGATCTTGTGAAATAAAATCAGCTTGTTGCTGGATTTCTTTTTCGTCCACACAAACAATTGGCGTAAGTTTCGCTTCAAGCAATTGTTCAATTTTTTGCGCCACAATCTGATGGGTCTCACCAAAGTATTTTCTTCGTTCGCTATGACCTACAATTGCATAGGCAATACCCAAGCTAGTCAACTGAAGGGCTGCAATTGCACCCGTATATGCGCCTAATGGGAATTGACTTACATCTTGCGCAGCTATTGAAATACTGGGAAATTTTGCGCTCCACTGAACAGCTAACTCTAAATACACAGCTGAGGGTGCAATAATAATTTTTAAATTGTCAAAAACATCTTTTTTTTCCACAAAGTACTTTTCAAAAGTAGTAAACCAACTATCTACTTCTGACTTGGTTTTATGAGATTTCCAGTTTGCAATCAGTATCTTTTGCTGCATGCTCTTATTAAACCACACTCGATGAGAGTTTTCTGCTGCAATGTGTTACTATGCCTAACGTGCTAGATGCTCTTGCCCAACTTAATATAGAACAAAAAAAAGCTGTCATTCATCGTGAAGGTCCAGCCATTGTTCTCGCTGGCGCAGGTTCTGGAAAAACCACAGTCTTAACCTCAAGAGCAGCATGGTTAATAGAACAGCAGGGTGTTGATCCTCAAGCAATTCTACTCGTCACTTTCACAAATAAAGCAGCGGGAGAAATGCGCCAGCGAATAGAAAAATTAACGAATCACTACTTGCCGTACGTAGGTACTTTTCATAGTTTTTGCGCGCGTTTTCTCAGAAATCACAGCGATCTGATTGGATTTTTGACTCCCTTTACCATTTACGACAGTAACGATCAATTATCGACCATGAAATTGGTTTATCGAGAACACTCGATTGATCCCAAGCAGGTAAATATTCGTTCTGTGCTCACTCAAATTTCCAATGCTAAGAATGATTTGCTAACACCATCTGAGTTTTCTGCCATGGGTCAGGGTTATCTTCAAGAGCAAGCAGCTCAAATATATACTTGGTATCAACAAAAACTGAAGGATGCTAATGCAATGGATTTTGATGATTTGCTTTTTTATACAGTAGAAATTCTGCATAATCATCAAGAGGTCAGGGAAAAGTACCAGCAACAGTTTTATTCCGTACTAGTTGATGAGTATCAGGATACAAATAAGGTTCAATACGAATTAACCAAAGTACTGACAGCACCGCAAAATAACTTGTTTGTGGTGGGTGATTTTTCTCAGAGCATCTATGGATGGAGAGGAGCAGACTTCCGTAATATGCTACGGCTTACAGATGATTTTAACTCAGTCGCTGAGTATCGTTTGGAGCAAAACTATCGTTCTCAACAAACAATCCTGGACGCTGCCACTCAGGTGATTGCCGCCAACCGCTTGCACCCAGTCTTGTCTTTATGGACAGAAAAAACTGAAGCTAACCCCCTAGTACTTAAAGCCACGCGATCAGACACAGAGGAAGCATCTCAAGTTGCACGATGGATACTTCATGAGTCCGTCCACACACCAATCCACGAAATGGCTATTCTGTACAGGACAAATGCCCAATCACGTGTCTTTGAAGAGCAATTTTTGGCCGCAGGAATTCCATATCAAATTATTGGTGGAACGAAGTTTTATGATCGAAAAGAAATTAAAGATATTCTTAGTTATGCTCATCTACTAACAAATCCTCAAGATGTCATTAGTTCTCAACGAGTAGAAAAAGTAGGAAAAAGAAAATCACGATCTTTTCAACAATGGGTATCTGGCATAAAAGCTCAAGAGGTAACAACGCTAACCCCAACTGAAGTACTGAAAGGCATCCTCCAATGCACAGAATACGCCAAACAATTTGATTCAAATATTCCAGAAGACTTAAGTCGACTTGAGAACATTGCAGAACTACTTCGAGTGGCAACTAAATTTGAAACTATGACTGATTTTTTAGAGAATATTGCACTTATTCAAGATGGGTACATGCACACGGCTGGAGGCTTAAAAGATAGTAAGGGTGTTCAACTAATGAGCTTGCACTCAGCAAAAGGACTAGAATTTACGATTGTATTCCTGGTAGGATTAGAAGAGGGACTACTGCCTCATGCTCGATCATTTATAAAACCAGAAGATCTTGAAGAAGAGCGTCGATTGTGCTATGTGGGCATTACTAGAGCAAAACAAAAGTTGTTTTTTAGCTATGCAACTGTTCGATATGCTTTTGGCTCATCAGTACAAAATCTCCCCAGTCGTTTCTTAAAAGAAATTGCGCCATCGTTGTTTTCAAAAGACTCTAGTTTGTTGCACCAAGACAAAAGCCCAACCAGTCGAAGTGTTGTTAGCGACGACTTTCTTGATCAAATTTTATCTGGTGAACTAGACGTACAAAGTTTTTTAGAATAGAATAACGCTGTTATGATTCGACCTCTCAGAGAAGAAGAAAAAGCTCTCTTTAATGCTGTAGCAACACACCCATTGCAGTCATGGGAGTGGGGAGAGTTTAAGAAAAAAACTGGCCAGCAAATTGAAAGAGTGGGTTTTTTTTCTAATGGTAAATTAACTCACGCTCTTCAAGTCAGCTTTCACCCTATCCCAATTATCGGAGGAACCGCTGGCTATCTTCCCAAATCCTTTATGCCAAATGAGGAACAGCTACAGGTACTCAAACAATTGGGAGAAAAACATAGTGCTGTTTTTATCAAAATGGAACCGAATGTTTCTCATCCCGCTGACTCAAAAACTGCCTTTGATCAAATCATGAGTTTTCTTGAAAAGAACAATGCTGTAGCTGGCAGACCACTTTTTACTAGATATACTTTTAAAATTGACTTAAAACAAACAGAAAAAGAATTATTTGCTAAGC
>CAYNWG010000067.1:1292-4757 GCA_964400865.1 uncultured Pseudomonadales bacterium | reverse complement strand
ATAATATCCTATAACTGTTTTTCTGTCAATGATACAATGAAAATATGCAGAAAAAGATTATCCGACGCATAAAAACGATCTGGCTCGAATTTGTCACTGGTTTACTCTGGTGGATTGTTGGCGGACTACCGTCACATTACGTACGGAGATTTTTCTATCGATTAACCGGCATGAAAATTGGCGCTGGATCCACAATTCACATGATGTGTCGAATCTATGATCCCCGCAACATCGCTATCGGCGAAGATTCAATTGTTGGCGAAATGACCACATTAGATGGCCGCCGACAAATTGAGGGATCAAAAGGCGGCATTACCATTGGAAATCATGTCGATATTGCTTCTCAAGTGATGATTTGGACTAGTGAGCATGACTTGCAAGATCCCAACTTTAAGCCAATCGAAGAACCTGTGGTAATTGAAGATTACGTGTTCATTGGCCCACGGGCGATAATTCTCCCTGGAGTGACCATCGGTCGTGGCGCCGTCGTGGCCGCCGGCGCCGTCGTTACCAAATCCGTCGCGCCCGGCACCATCGTCGGCGGTGTCCCCGCCAAACCTATCGGCACTCGTGTGACTTCTAAGCTCAGCTACAAACTCGGCCGCGCCCGCTGGTTTCAATAAATCCTAACACAGAAAGAAGCTGATCTACCAACTTTCTCTTTTCGTAACTTCCTGCTTTTTATGCACAATGGCATCGCGCTCTGCCGCCACTACCTCACTGGTGAGTTTTTCAAGATTAGTAATAAAAGTACGCCACTCATTCATGATAGCCCACAGACGCTCAAATATTTCATCATCAGAACTCATTGCCTGAAGTTCGGCATACTGATCAAAAGTGATTCTAAAACTTAACATTGTATCAACTCTAGTAATGAGCAAACGATCATAGTTGGGTTTTATCCATACAGTATACTCTTTATAGTCATAGCTGAATTCCATACTGCAGGTTAGGTAGTCCGGAAGAAGTTTGCGCTGAATAATTTCCATTATTTTTAATCGAAAGCCCTCAGCTTGCTCCAAACCAACCGCAATTTCTTTGCTGAAATCTATGTATTCTTTGACACCTTTGGGAAGTGGCCGATCGATTTGTTCGGGAGATACGGGCACAGATTCGTCTACCAAGGTAGCGAAGCTATCAAGATACGCTCGAGCCAATTTTCCAGTTCGATCTGCCTCCATCAAAACTGCAATCATTGACTCTTGAGAGGCTGAAATCAGATTGGCTAACTCTGGGTTTACCTGCACTTCAGCATTGACTGCACTGGCTGGCTCTCGTTCTCTTCTTTTTTTTGCTGGCATATGATTCCTTTAATTTCTTCTGATTTCTTTTGATGTATTTTACTACTCTTATAGTAAATTATCAAAATGAGTACCACCAAGCGTCTTTTCCGCTTGTTGTATAGTATCTAGTGTGAAAACAAATCAAATTAAGCTTTCCATCATTATTGTTTCGTTTAATACTGCAGAACTAACAGAACGGTGTTTAGAATCAGTGATATCAGATATTACTCAATCAAAAACTTTTTCCAAAACAAGTGAAATCTTCGTTGTTGATAACGACTCGACTGACGATTCAGTCAAGATTATCCAGTCTTTGATCACAAAATCTTCCAACGTGCTACCACTTAAACTTATCCAAAACAAAGAAAACTTAGGATTTGCCAAAGCTAATAATCAAGCCCTTAAACAGGCTAGAGGAGAGTACATACTGTTGCTCAATTCCGATACGATTGTCCGAAATGGGGCATTAGAAGTGTTGGTTACTGCTTTACAGGCTACTAATTCTACTGATGAAAAAAACAGGTTAGGATTAGTCGCCGCCTCACTGTGGAATCCTGACGGCAGCTATCAATCACAAGGCGGCGACCAAATCTCTTTGCTGGCTGCAAAAGCCCAGTGGCTAATGCTAGATGATCTCCCTGTCATCGGCAAATATCTACCAACACTGCAACGTCGGCAAACTCAACCGCCCAGCAATCAATTAATACAACCGATGGGCTGGGTTGGAGCCACTGCGCTCTGTTTTTCCCGCAGACTCTACGAAAAGATTGGTGGTTTAAACGAATTAATTTTTATGTATGCCGAAGACATGGAATTTTGTCTAAGAGCTCAACGAGCAGGCTGGGGGAGCGCTATTGCTCATCAGGCCAAAATTGTTCACATTGGCTCTGCTAGTAGTAATTCAGATCAAGCCAAACTTGGCGAAGTACGAGGAATTCTTCAATTTTGGCCCAAATACTTTAGTACAACATCTACACTACTCCTTAAACTGATAATCACCCTTGGGTCTTGCCTGCGTTTCTGCCTGTTTACCCTGATGGGACGCGGTGCCCAAGCAACGACCTATGGTAAAATCCTCCGTCAGCTCTGGGTTTGACCTGCTCCAGTAGCACCGCGTACAATACGCTCACACTATGTTGAGAATTCTCAAAAAGTTAGCCCGATGGTTTGATCAAAATGGCGTGCTGTTTTTTGCCGGTCTACTTGTCTTACTTATCCCCCTATATCCTAAGATTCCCATTTTTAGCCCTATTGAACAGTATATTGTTCGTGTCCGGCTGGAAGATTTTGTCGTTGCAATTGCAGTTGTGTTCACCTTCGTGCAGATTCTCAGAAAAAAAGCTCGATTTGACAAGATTGTCTTATTCCTAATGTCTGCCTACGCACTCGCGGGAATTCTCTCCATGCTGAGCGCTGTATTCATTAGTCAAACTGTGCCGATTCAACCACTGCATATTGCTAAAACCGCCCTACATTTTTTCCGATATATGGAATATTTTTCTGTATTTTTTGTCAGTTTTGCTGCAATTCGTTCCAAAAAAGACGTCTACACACTACTCAAATTACTTGTCGTCGCTGTTTTTGCCGTAGCCCTGTACGGCTACATGCAAAAGTTCTTTTATTGGCCGGTTTACTCCACCATGAATCGGGAGTTCAGCAAGGGAATCCGTTTAGTTCTAACCGAACATGCTCGAATTCAATCTACCTTTGCGGGACACTATGACATGGCCGCTTATTTAGTAATCGTTCTTCCAATCGTCCTTTCTCTCGCGCTTAGTATCCGAAATAAAAAGAAAAAGATAATCCTGTATCTAGTATTTTTCTCTGGCTTTTGGCTCATGGTGATGAGCGCTTCCCGCATACCATTTGCGGCAATTTTATTTGGTTTATTAATAACACTTTTACTTCATGCGATTATTAAAACTAAGCTACTGGATAAGTTTGCTTTCTTTTTTTCCAGAAGTTTGATTTCAAGCGTTTTCCTGCTTTTTATGTTGTATTACTTTGGGCAAAACATGCTTGACCGTATCAGCAATGCCATCAGCTCATCGGACAACCCCATCAATATCAATAAGATGATTGATGACGTGTTGGATCCATTACCACTACCGCAAGCCTCTCAATTATTGGCTTGGTTGCCTAAAGCTCCTCTCCCGGCAAATCTTCAACCTGATCAGGAGTA
>CAYNWG010000067.1:0-1282 GCA_964400865.1 uncultured Pseudomonadales bacterium | reverse complement strand
TTTACCAGAAAACTCAGAAGCGGCACCAGATTTAGAAGCCGCAATTATCGCCCAAGTTGCTTCAATTGGAGATCAACCGCCAGTACCAAAGAATCCAACTCCCACAGCGGTAGTTGCCGATAGACCAAGAGACGTTTACGAAGATATCCCCGAACCAGTTGACACCTACGAAACCCTCGCTGATGGCACCGTGCAACGAGTCGTCATTCATAAAACCCGTGTCTATTCGGATTGCGCCTTGAAACACGAATTATCCTTATGCATTAGACTAGAATCACTCTGGCCGTGGGCACTGCAAAGCTTTACTACGAATCCAATTTTTGGCACCGGTTATGCCACCCTCAACAAACAATTTGTTGATGAATTTACCATTGCAGACAGCACAGATAATAACTATTTACGCGTGCTAGGTGAAACGGGCTTGCTCGGCTTCCTCACTTTTTATGGTCTCTGCATGTATCTACTTATTTCCACTGGCTTGTCTATCAAAAAAATGAAGAGTGGGATGGATCGCGCACTCGCCATTGGCTTCACTGGCGGAGCGATCGGTTTATTAATCAATGCTACATATATTGACGTCTTTGCCGCTTCAAAAGTAGCATATAGTTTCTGGTTTTTTGCTGGACTTATCAGAGCAAATTATTTACTACCACGCGTATCCACCATCAAAAAAACTAAACAGAAACGGCGTCATGTCGATCACTAAATGGATCCAAAGCTTGCCACTTGTTTTTATTTTACTGCTTGCCATATCGCTTCGCTTATTTCGTGTTAACCAAACAGTGCTTGATTGGCACAGTTTTCGTCAAGCCGATACCGCCTCAGTCACTCGTGAATACGTCAAAAATGGAATTGATGTTTTACATCCCAAATATCATGATTTGAGCAATATCCAGAGCGGCCAAGACAATCTAGACGGGTATCGGATGGTCGAATTTCCAATCGTTCAGGCGTCTCTCGCACTCATTATTCGAACGCTTCCTTGGATAGATCTCGTGACACTGAGTCGCCTTGCCTCTCTATTGGCGTCACTCGGTACAATCGCGGCAATCTATTATCTTGGCCTCCTTTGGTCTGGTAAGAAAGTTGCTGCGTTTGCCGCACTAACTTTTGCAATCCTGCCATACTCAGTGTTTTACTCTAGAGCAGTTCTGCCGGAACCCTTTCTGCTCGCAAGTAGTACTGGTGCAATTGCGTATTGGCACTATTGGCTTGCCAAAGGCAAATGGCACTATTACTGGTATGCCTTTATTTTGTTTGCTTTGGCATTATTACTCAAGCC
>CAYNWG010000066.1:0-4839 GCA_964400865.1 uncultured Pseudomonadales bacterium | reverse complement strand
TGGAGGATTCAATACACTAGATCGTTGGATCAAAGCGATTGCTAAATATTTAGAGGAGGATATTTCAACCAAAGATCAAAAGATATCAGCGCACTGGGCTGCAGGTGGTTTACTAGAAGTGATAGCAGCTTCAAAGAATGTACAACTTAACAATTTTGTACCACTACTGACACAGATTCGTCGTATTACTCAATAATTTTACGTACCAATTGACCCACTCACGATCACGTTACCATCTGAGTGTAAAGTGTGTAGCCGACCATACAAAGATCAAAAATTAGTCCCGCAAGCGCATACGAAAACGCAACGAGGTTGAGCAGACCAAACCATATACCAACCGACTTGAGTGCTGCAATGATACCTCCCGATTTTTCTTTAATAAAAACTGAAAGCCCAACGAGAGGTAAATCAAAGATCAGCAATAAATACATAAGATTTCTAAAAACTTTCCAGCCCTCAATCGAAGTGCTTAGGAAGTCATATCCAGACCTAGGTATATCTGCATATGGAATACTAGTAGCAAAAAACATCATGAGCGAATGAACTACTAAATAAAACATTACAAATACGGTAATGATAAAAATAAACCAACGGATGGCTTTTTCTAACGAAAGTATGAGGGTAGCAAATGTTTTCATTGTTTCTACTCTACCAATAAATGCTCTCATCTTCAATTTACTTGAAAACAGAATTTTGTTCAGGTTCTAAGTAATAAGGAACTTGTTGCTTGAACCAGTTGGACTGAACGTGTTTGAGAACTTTTTCGATAGTGGCGGGATCGAGAGACGCGCCAGATAGGAATCTGGCGCCATCACGCACCTCCTCTAGCGATCTTGCTTTACCATTAGTCAACCGCTCAAGCAAGGCTGGTTGTTTATCAACAATAATTTCCAACACTTTGTCTGCGTCAGCATATGAAAAACCAAATTCGGCTTCATCTGTTTGATCCTGCCAAAGCCCAGCAGAAGGCTCTTTAGCAATAATTTCTTGCGGAAGTTGCAACTCAGTAGCTACCTGACGAATTTGGGTTTTAAACAAATGTTGAATTGGTTCAAGATCGCTGGCCTCGTCGCCAAAACGAGTAAAGTAACCCAAGTATTTTTCACTTTTATTTTCCGTGCCACACACCAATGCATCCAGCGTTTTGGCGAGATCATACAAAACAATCATTCGAGTTCGTGCCATGATATTACCCTGGCGTAGATCTATTTGTTTATCCTTGTTGTTAACTCCATTAATCACAGCATCCACGATCGGTTTGATTTGGATTTCATGTTGATTGTCGATGGGAATTTCGTTGAAATCAACTACAGCGCGCGCATCAGTCATATCCTGTTCGCCATACGGAAGAAGTGCAACGTGAACTTTGTCTGCGCCCAACGCGCGCGCTACCAAACTCAAACTCGCCGCCGAATCAATTCCCCCAGAAACCGCAATAATTGCGGTTTGTTTTCCTGTTTTTGCAAACGTTTGCTTGATAAAACTAAGTATTTCACCAATCATACCTAGCTATTCTACCCTAGTCTAAAAGCTATCGATAGAGATTCTTATCTTTTATGTATTCAACAATCGATTTAGGCACTAATTCACTAATTACCTCATCGACTTTCAGCTTTTCACGAATTTGGGTTGAGGACACTCGCACTTCAGCCATATTCTGCATGGGTGTCATCCCAGCGAGTAAGGGAACAAACGGAAATCCATGTCTGGGATACACAAAAAAAGGAAATTGCGCCAACATTGCTTCGTACTGATCCCATTTGTGAAAAGTGGACAAGTTATCCGAACCAATCACAAATGAAAACTGATGTTCTGGATATCGTTCAGTTAGTGTTAACAGTGTTCGATAGCTGTACGAAACTCCAGGCTCATCTAGTTCAAACGTTTCTACTCTAACCACCTGCTTATCAGTAGTCTCTCTACGTTCACTGAGTTCTGTTTGAATTGAATACGCCAGCAATTGAGTCATCTCCAGCCGATCAGTTGCTGACTCCAAATGTTTGCCAAATGGGTGTTCTTTCACCGGCACCAACCAAACTGCATCGGCTAACTTTTCTGTCAACAAGCTAACAGCGATTTGTTGATGACCAAGATGTGGTGGATTAAACGCTGCTCCAAATAAAGTTACTCTCATTAGAGAGTCAATTCTACTGTTTTTTTTGACAAAGAGAATACTCTCTGTTAAAATAGTCCCATAGTAATAGTTACTAAAAAGTTTTATGTCATCAACATCAGAAACAGTAAAAGCGTCCAAACTAATTCCAGGTGTCGATTTACCACCCACTCCAGAAGCGGAGTTACAAGATCTGGTTGGTCAAGTAAAAAGTCTGAATGCTGAAATCCGAACAGTAATTGAGGTGCTCTATTCACTTGATAAGGCTGTTGATCATTCGAGTGTTGAGGGTAGAGCAGCTTCTCATTTAGAAACGATGCTTTTTGCTCTACTAGGTGAAGTAAGACTATGCATTGCAGATGAAATTACTGAGTCAAATTTATTAGAAAAAATAGGGGTTACAAACTCTGATTATATCAAGACGTATGGGTATACTTCAGAAGAAGCAGCAACACGAGAAGCGGCAGTTCGTAATTCCGCTACTGCGGAACTGTTCATCCGGAACTTACTTGATGATCTGCGCTACCTTATCCCCGAAGCTGAGTTAAGAATCAAACTGACCGCTGCTGGAATTGACCCAACTTTCTTGGCAACGCTTTCCCAAGCTGATCTGTATCAATACTTGATGCAGCTGAAAGATAGTAACCTAGTTGCACACCTAGAATATAGAAGGGCGATTGACAAATCAGACAATCTAACGAGTGAGGATCAGGAAATTATCGCTATTGTCCTGCCAATTATGCTTCGTTTTCAAAAATTGGTAACCGCAATCATACAATCTCAACAAGATGATAAACATAAAAAAGTCCTACTCTACAATATTCATATGCCAGCAGACCCAACAGGTATAAGAACTTGGAATGACCAACCTGTCGCAGTCATTCAATATATTGTAGACAATGAGTGGCTGGACGGTATTAGCTATGAGCTAATGCAAGAGAAAACTGATACAGAGTAACTAAATATTTGAATGTACGTATTGCAAATAATAACTTAGTAAGCGCGCTTATTAGTTAGCTTTTTTCTTCGCTTTGGTTGGTTTTTTCTTCGTAGGCTTTCGCTTTGCAACAGTTTTTTTCTTCTTTTTGGCTGGTTTTGCAGCCTCCTCGGTTTTTACAGCACCCCCTGCTCGATTGGCTTTGCGTTCTGCGCGTTTGGCCTGACGTTCATCCCATTCGGCTTGTGTAAGCGTCTCCCCAGGTTTCGGCGCCTGCCAACTAGCCCAAGTACAGGTTGGGTACGTAGCACATCCATAAAATAACTTGCCCCACCTGGATTTTCTAGATATCACCTCACCTTTTTGACACAAGGGACAAACAACTCCTGCCACAGTCTCAACAATATTTTTTGTATATTTACACTCTGGAAACCGACTGCAGCTTTTAAATTTTCCGTATTTGCCAGTTCTAATCACCACCTCTCCCTCACCGCATTCAGGACATTTTTCTCCAGTCGATTCAACTGGAATTTTCACTCGCTCCGCGTCAGTTGAAGCTTTTTCTACCGCTAGATGAAATGGACCATAAAAACTCCGAACAACAGAAACCCATTCTTTTTCTCCTCTGGAAATTCTATCTAAATCTTCTTCCATCTCCGCAGTAAAATCATATTCCATAAACGTTTTAAAGTTGGTTAGTAAAAAATCGCACACACTGATACCAACCGAGGTTGGGAAGAACCGCTTCTCAGTTCTCTCTACATATCCGCGATCAATAATGACTGAAATAATACTGGCATACGTACTTGGCCTGCCAATACCCTGTTTTTCCAGCTCTTTGACCAGTGAAGCATCGTTATATCGTGCGGGTGGTTGGGTAAATTTTTGCAAAGTCTGCATATCTTCATAAGCAAGTACTTGATCAGCTTCAAGACTAGGTAACGTTACATCTTCTTGTACTGGAAAAAGTTCTTTCCACCCAGCAAACTTCAGTACTGATCCATTCGCTTTCAATTCTGCTACTTGATCCTTGGACTTGGCTTGAACCATCACTGCCGCTTGATCAAACACCGCCGCAGACATTTGACAAGCAAGGAAGCGGCGGCGAATTAAATCGTACAATTTTTGGTGTCGGTCAGTAATCTGCCCCCCAACACTCATGGCGTCAGCGAGTCCTACATCTGTAACACGAATCGCTTCATGAGCTTCTTGTGCGTTTTTACTCCGATTGGCAAAATATCTTGGTTTATCAGGTACAAACGCTTTACCAAAAGTTTGACCAATATAAGCTCTAGCTTGCTCAACCGCTTGAGCTGCTAAATTAACTGAGTCAGTACGATGATAGGTTATTAACCCTTCTTCATACAGTTGCTGAGCAAATCGCATAGTTTGTTTACTTGTCATGCCAAGTCGGTTTGCTGCGGCTTGTTGTAGTGTTGAAGTGGTAAACGGAGGTAAACTCGAAACAGAGCGCTCTTTTTTTTCTACTGAGAGGACTTTGTACGTTGCAACTGGTAACCAATCACGAGGCGAAAGAACATCTTTTTCAGATACCGGCAGGTACTTTTTTTCATTCAGCGAAACAAGTCGAGTGACAAATGATTCTCTCGATTGCGAATTGCTTTCAGTTGACAGGGTTACATCAACTTCCCAGTATTCTTCTGGTTTGAAAGCTTCGATTTCACGTTCGCGATCGACGATGAGGCGTAAAGCCACGGACTGGACTCTGCCGGCGGAAAGTCCGCGGCGGACTTTCCGCCACAAAACTGGAGACACCTCATAACCTACC
>CAYNWG010000065.1:0-4911 GCA_964400865.1 uncultured Pseudomonadales bacterium | reverse complement strand
GATTAAGCAGTACACCACCCTGACGAATTTCAAAATGCAGGTGGGTGCCTGTTGATCGACCAGTACTTCCCATCTGGCCCAATACATCTCCCCGATTTACCGTTTGCCCTTGACTCACCTGGACAGTACGCAAGTGGGCATACAGCGTAACATATCCATTACCATGATCAATAATTACTCGGTTACCATAACCTGAATTGTCCAACCAACCTGCTCCAATAACCTTTCCGCTATCTGCTGCCAAAATAGATCCTGCAGATCGATTGGCGATATCAATCGCTTTATGGTAAAAACTATACCGTTGCGTAATCATACCGCTCGCAGGCCAAACAAAAGATCCTTGCGCAGCCACTGAACCAGCATTCGGTGTTTGTGCCAAGTAACCCACGCCTCTATTTGGAACAACTTTTTTCTCCTCTGGTTTGATACCCTCAGGCACCATTATGAATTGTCCCGTGGCCAATTCAAAGGTTTCATCGTTTAAAAATTCATTGAATGGGTAGTCAACCAGCATCTGAATTTGGGATCCTTCAAGACCATACTTTTTTCCAACCGAATAAATTGTTTCTCCCTTGCTAACTTTGTGTCGTACCCCATCGATTGGTAAAATTCGCAATTCTTGACCAGGCTTGATTGGAGCCGTCTTTAACAAATCATTTTCCCAAAGTATGGTTTCTACTTGCAGACTATATCGCTGAGCTATACTTTCCAACGTCTCACCTTCTTGAACATAATGGGTAATGATCTCTCCACCTCGATACTGCTGAACTTCTTCTGCCTGTTGCGTATAAAAGTTTGGTCCATACGCTTGCGTGATTGAAATGCCACGCAAGTCTTCTTGCTGGCCATTTTCTTCAACTGTATTAAACAACATCGGCCCAATGGTTAAAGCAATAAACACAAAACTCAGCGATGCTAAGTGCAAGAATGGTCGAGTGTACCGACCTCTCTTTTGATATAACAAATCAACCAGACTATCTTTGATTCGTTCAAACCGAGCAAACCAGCGATAACCCCGTGCTTTAAAATACCATTTTAAAAAACCAAGATACTCAATAATTTCTGTTAGAGGCTTTGGTAATTGAACATGATTTTTATTTCTTCTCTGCATACACACTCGTAACCAACTATTATCCTGTCTTAAGCGAAGCTAAAAACTCCTTATTACTCTTGGTTTTTCTCAACTGCTCAATAATTGTTGTGGTTCGATCATCTTTATCGATCATATCCAACATTCGTTGCAACGTTAAAACTGATTGATATGTCATACCATCCATCAGCAGATCATCTCTCCGAGTACCAGACTTCTGAACATCAATAGCTGGGAAGATGCGTCGCTCCGCCAATCGTCTGAGCAAGTGAACTTCTTGGTTACCAGTACCCTTGAATTCTTCGTAAATCAAGTCATCCATACGAGAACCAGTATCAACCAAAGCTGTACCAATAATTGTTAAACTACCCTGTATTTCAAAGTTGCGCGCTGCGCCAAAGAATTTTTTTGGTGGAAATAGCGCTGCGGGATCAAATCCTCCAGACAAAGTTCTGCCCGAGGTTGGCATCGCCAAGTTATAAGCGCGCGCCAATCGAGTAATAGAGTCAAGTAAAATCAAAACGTCTCTGCCCATTTCTACCAGGCGTTTGGCGCGCTCCAGAGCTAATTCAGCCACCCGACATTGATCCTTGGCAGACTCATCAAAGTTGCTCGCAGCCACCTCGCCTTTACCTTTGGTAATTGTGGCAATGTGCCTTCTTATATCAGTCACTTCTTCTGGGCGCTCTCCCACCAATACGGCCATGACGTGAATTTCTGGGTGGTTCTGAGCTACACCAGCAGCAACATCCTTCAACAAATTAGTTTTCCCAGCTTTTGGCGGTGAAACGATCAAACTCCGTTGACCCTTACCTATTGGAGCAACGAGATCAATAATCCTCAATGAAAGTGGCTCTTCGCCGATTTCTAATTTTATGTGTGAGTCTGGATATACAGGAGTAAGTTTATTGAACTTAACTCGGTCAACTTGCTGCCAATCTCTAATCGACATGCCATTGACGCTGTCAACCTGGAGCAAACCCCAATAACGCTCGCCATCTTTTGGTCTCCGCGCAGGTCCCGTTATCATGTCGCCAGACTGAAGTCTGAGTCGGCGAATGTGTGCATTGGAAATATATGCGTCGCCATCATCATCTCCAAATCCAATTCTTACAATTCCATGTCCATCTCTTGAGAGATCAATAACACCAGAGATGATTGGATCGAAAGGACCACTATTTATTGGTTGAACATAGTTTTTTGGTTCTGCGGGTTTACCATTATCTTCTGCCGTCGTTTCTGGAACATTCTCTTCAACTACTGGTGCTAAAACTGGTGAGTCTTCGCTCGGCGAAGCATCAATTGGCGCAGACTCAATGGGGTCTGGCTGAGTCATAACGGGAGGTGCTTTGCGCTTTAATGGCACAACAGCAGGTGCCTTTCTCTGAGTAAGAGTTGGTAATGATGGTCTTGGTGAATCTGACATAAGGATTGCTACTTTTTACTACTACAAAGATATGGAAAAGTTGGTTTCAGACAATTTTGAAAAGCTAGTACCGACAAATTAATTGACACTTGGAAACGAAACAACGGTCATTATTGCAGATAATCCAAGAAAAGTCAAACTCTCAGACAGAGACATCATTCAGAACTCGGGGTTCTTATCTTTTTTGCTCTCCCGAGTAGATCGTTTAGTTCTTTATATAGTTGAGTCGCTTCTTGATTGGAAGGTACTATCACTAGACCTTCAACGACTTCTTCTATTAGTACATCTCGATTTGAGGGGTGATCAAATTCACTCACCAAAACAGCGATTTGTAACTCTAATTGATTCATGAGTTGAATGCATGTGGTCTCGATTTTTTTAGCCAAATCTACATATACTAAAGCAGGTAACCCGAAAGGAAAATCCTGTTTCTGATCAATTTCATACTCAAGTTCTTCAAGTTCTTCTCTCAATCTCAGCACTCGCAGAGCAAGTTCTTCTGGATCTTTAGTTAATAATTCTAGATTCATCTTCTTTACCGTAACTCCAATTTATAACTCACTATACACCAACTTGAGAATTTGCAGTTGGATCAATCAATCGAGCATATCGTACAAATCTGATTGGAGAACTAATGTGTTTGCAGGTGTATAAAATTAAATCGGCATGATAATCAGATATTTCATTGTTTTCCTCACCTGCATAGATTTCATATAACCACTTGCGCTTGCCGCTGATAATTTCAACTTGGGTACCTGGCAGTGTATCTGGCAAATAGTAAAAAGAATGATATTTGCCATAATCCGATTGCCACCACCACTGCCATCCAAAACGATGGGCGGCAATAATAATTGGTACCCCCATATCACCTGGCCTACCATACTCTGGAGAAAGCCAGGCTCCTTCAACCAGGGCTTCATTGGGATCCAAGCTAGCTTTAAATTGCGTTCGCACTCCTATTTGAGGTATGATTACCCAATCTCCCTCTGGAAGCGACTCATCTATTGGTGGCTCATACTGTCTTCCAACCGATTTGGCCGTGGGTTTGGTAAAGTCACCTCCCAAAACAGTACCTTGTTGAACAGTCTCGGTTACCACTACTTGAGCCGGAAATATTCTATAATAAATTTGGGGCAAAAAGAATATTGCAGACAGCGTTAGACCAACAATCACAAAGGTGGTAATTATAAGCGCTAATTTTCCCGATAATTTAGTTAAGAGACTTATGCTCTCACTCGTGGCACCCCGGCGAAGATTTTTTAATATAGAAATGCTAGAAACAGTTGTAAGATGCACGCCAAGTAAAAGCTCTCTGGTATAAGACTGACGAATTCTAATAGTGGATAGTAGTGAATCTGGCATATTCTGCCCTAGTATGGCCGATATTGTACCATTTTTTCACTAAAATTGCAAATTATAGGATATTATGTAAAAACGGGTGCCCAGTAGAGGCTCGGCTGCCTGCCCAACTACCGAACCTCTCCAAGACACCCATAGACACATTGCTATCTATTTTGTCCTATATATATCCCGTTTACAACCAACAGTTCTCTTGGTATCCTTTTGCATACCGAGCATGATTCAGGCGCCTTGCATGACATGCTCCTCGAAAAAAAGCATTGTTAGTCGTGGTCCACCCAGCGATAATAATGCTTTTTTTACTTCTCTTCAATTCTCCAATTTTTGCACCTATTCTCTTCTGTTTTTGATGCTCAATTGAGTATCTAGACTATAACTCTACTCACCTTTTTTGTCAACCTATAGTTATAAAAATCTTAGAATCTATGTATCTTATAATTATTTATTTCTTTCATTTAAGTCATGCCAAAATATATTTATGCACACAAATAAACACTATGACTTAAACTGTGGATTGGTGGGGATATCTCCTAAGTTTTCGAGGAAATTGCAATCTTGGCAAGTAACTGAGCGATAGTTTTTGTCAACTTCCTTGAGTATATTGAAGAATAACCCAATCTCATCGCCTCTTTTTCACGCCTCTCCAAGAGAGGTGCACTTCTCACCTCTCCAAGCAAACCTACTTCTCCAATAAAAATTGATCCCTTTGGAGTTGGCTTGTTAGCATACGAGCTAATCAACGCAACACAGATGGCAAGATCTAGAGATGGTTCTCTACTCTCGTAGCCTCCGGCCAGACTGACAAAAACATCATATTTAGATAACGGAATTTTGGCATGTTTTTCCAAAACCGCTGCCAAGATTTGTAAGCGATTGGCAGAAATACCACGTCCTATTCTGCGTGGCTGAGGCAGATATGTTGGAATAACAAGCGCCTGAACTTCTATCAAGAGCGGTCGAGTCCCCTCAACTACACAACTTACCGCCGATCCAGGTTCCGACTTCTCTCTTGTTTCCAAGAAGTATTCACTCGGAT
>CAYNWG010000064.1:0-5084 GCA_964400865.1 uncultured Pseudomonadales bacterium | reverse complement strand
AGAAGTTTTGAGAGTAGCCGAAATTTAATCGAATTAAGGAGCCTTTATGAGCACCGCTATCACCATTCATGACCTTATGCAGAAAGTCGTAGATTTGCAGGGATCGGATCTCCACTTAGTTTGTGGCAACCCAGCAATACTAAGAGTCGATGGTGAGTTGCGACGGGTTGAAATGCCACTCATCACTCCTGACCAAAATAAGGAGTTGATTTTTACAATCTTGACTCAAGAACAACAGGATTACGTCAAAGTAAATAAAGAGTTAGATTTTGGTTTTCAGTATAAAGAGAAAGCTCGGTTTAGAGTTAATGTCTATCATAGTTCGGGTGCTATGGCGCTGGCGGCACGTTTAATTCCAGAAAAAATTAAAACAATTGAAGAACTAGATTTATTACCTATTTTGCATGACTTCACTTTGTATCCTCAAGGCCTTGTGTTGTTGACAGGTCCAACTGGTGAGGGCAAGTCAACCACTCTGGCGGCGTTAATAGATGAAATTAATCATAAGCGTGCAGAGCATATTTTGACTATTGAAGACCCAATTGAGTTTATTTATCAGCCGGATAAAAGTATTATTTCGCAAAGAGAGGTCAACCAGGATACTCATGGTTGGGATATTGCTCTGCGCTCAGCTCTGCGCGAGGACCCCGATGTTGTACTGATAGGAGAGATGCGAGATCACGAAACAATTGCTTCAGCAATTACAATTGCTGAAACTGGTCACTTGGTATTTGCAACGTTGCATACCAATACAGCTAGCGAGTCGATTGATAGAATTATTGATGTATTTCCAGCAGCTCAGCAACCACAGATTCGCCAACAGTTGGCTGGTGTGATTCGCGCGGTTGTCTCCCAACGATTGTTGCCCAAAAAAGGGGGTGGCAGAGTGGCGGCTCTTGAAGTGATGATCGCTAACGCAGCAGTGAGAAATTTAATTCGAGAAAGTAAGGCTTTTCAAATCGAGTCAATCATTCAAACTTCATCAGAGCAGGGTATGTTTTTATTCGAAAAACACTTGTTTATGCTTGTTCAGCAGGGGATAATTACTGCTGAAACCGCTCGAAATCGTGCATTTAGACCAGACGAAATTGAACGAATGTTATCAAAGGAGTAATGAGTTATGCCATTTTTTTCTTATTCTGCAAAAAATAAACTGGGGGAAATTGTTAAGGGCAAAGCAGAGGCGTCGAGCATGGTGGACGCCGCAGCACTGTTGGACGAACGTGGTTTGCTCGTAATCAGTATTAAACCAGTTGGTATGGCAGGCTTGGGAAGTTTACTCCAAGGCTTTATGGGGGTAAATCAAAATGATGTGGTTAATTTTACCCGTCAGCTTTCCACTATGATTAGCGCTGGTTTGTCAATTTCAAAGGCTTTGGGCGTACTGATTCAGCAGTCAACACCGGGTTTTTCTCAACTGGTTGCCAATTTACTACATGAGGTTGAGGGAGGCGCCTCTTTTTCAAAAGCACTCAGCTCTCACCCAAAGGTCTTTTCTCGGTTGTATATTCAGTTAGTCAAGGCTGGTGAGGTGGGTGGTATTTTAGACGAAATTTTATCTCGGTTAGCTCATAATCTAGAAAAATCAAAAGAATTTCGAGCAAAAACTAAGGGCGCAATGATTTACCCAGTCATTGTGGTGCTAGCAATGCTGGTGGTGGGTTTTATCATGATGACGTTTGTCCTACCAAAGCTAACAGCTATGTATAGTGACTTTGGGGTAACGCTGCCTTTGCCAACAAGAATATTAATTGGTGTATCAAATATTTTCGCAACTCGGTGGTATTTCATATTGGCCGGTATAGGAGGCGGTATATTTTTATTTAATCGCTGGTATCAAACTGAAGCTGGTCAACGAGTTATAGCGGGGTTATTGTTAAAATTGCCCATTTTTGGCAGTATGCTGCAGAAGATCATGATTACTGATTTTGTTCGCACGCTCTCATTGTTGTTAGGTTCAGGCGTGACTTTACTGCAAGCGTTGGATGTTGTAATTGAGGGGGTAGAAAATGTGATCTATCGCGAAGCCTTTACAGAGGCGCGCAACCAAGTGGAAAAAGGTGGTTTACTGTCAGAATCAATTGCTCGTCACGAAATGATTCCGCTTATTTTGTCCCAGATGGTGGCAGTTGGTGAGGAAACAGGGAAATTGGATGAAGTGCTGCAAAAACTTTCGACGTACTTTGAGCAAGAAACCGAGCAGGCTGTCAAGAATATGACGACAGCAATCGAGCCAATTATTATGGTAATTTTAGCGGTGGCAGTTGGTGGTATGGTTATTGCTATTGTGATGCCTATTTATAGTTTGACGAGCGCGTTTTAATTGTTGACAAGCGTCTTCTGGCTAGTATAGAGTGGATGACAGTACAAATGTTGGTATTTTTTGTAAGTAGGTAATAAGGAGAAATAATATGAAGAAAACCTTGCTTGCTCGCTTAAAAAGCGGGGGTTTTACCATGATCGAGTTGCTCATCGTGATCTCGATTTTGGGTATTTTAGCTGTTATGGTGTTGGCAGCTATCAATCCACTCGAACAAATTAATCGTGGACGTGATACGGCCAAACGTGGAGATGCCGAGCAGTTACTTGGAGCATTTGAACGCTACAACGCATTTAATGGATACTTCCCATGGCAAGGAGATGAAACTGATACGACTGCTACAGATATTGATCTTGATATGGTGTTGGTAAATAATGGCTGGTTAGCCAATGCCGATGGTGCTGCAGTAGAGTGTCCTGTCCTAGAAAGATTATCGACAGCAGTGCTTGCTGGCTGTGTTGGCACAGACGAATTAAAAATGTCATATATTGATAGAGTTGATGAAGATGGTGGCGGTGATACTGCAATCGCTGACGAACCAAGAGGTTTATATGTGTACTATGAGGGTGGTGCCGGAGATAATGCCTATGTGTGTTTCTCGCCACAATCAGCCGCGTTCAGAAATGAAGCGAGCGATCGTTGCACCCAGGGTTTACCTGCTGATTTATCAGTTGGAGCTACGACCACCAATGATGCAGTTTGCCCACCAACTGCCGCCGATTTAAATGGAGCGGGTGAAGCAGGTATTGACATGATCTGTCTACCATAATCTTTATAGATTATTAGGTCTGATACGTAGCCCCCGCAGTTTCCAACTGCGGGGGCTTTTTCATTTCTTTACCAAACCCTCCCGATTGTGTTCTCCCCTACTCTGCGGTAAAGTAAGCAGGTGTTTGTATTTCAATTGGTAATTAGCTGTATTATTTTCGCTCTTGGTGTCTGCATAGGTAGTTTTTTGCATGTTTTGGTATATCGTACGGTGGAAGATAAAGAAGATTGGAAAACTGGCCGATCTCGCTGCGATCATTGCTCCTACATCATTAAGTGGTATGACAACATCCCCCTACTCTCTTTCCTACTGCTAGGAGGCAGATGTCGAAAATGCCACAAGCCGATTGCTATATCTCATGTGGCAATGGAGCTAATGGTTGGAGCTCTTTTTGTTTGGTGGTATTGGGCTGGCAGCGTGTTTTTCTTGTTGGTTGACCAACCATTTACTGTGTTACAGCCGGTGTTTTGGTTATTGATAGGCACACTTAGTCTGGTTATTTTTGTGGCAGACATGAAGTACTTTATTATTCCCGATTGGGCAGTGGCAATCATGGCGCTAGCCACTCTGGCTTACCGAGTCGTGCTGGTGCAGGGTGGCATTATGCAACAGTCTGATTTTATATCGATGGTATTGGCATCTGCTGGGGTAGGAGCTTTTTTTTGGTTTCTCAGATTGGCAACCAAAGGCAAAGGTATGGGTTTTGGTGATGTAAAACTTGCTCCTGTACTAGCACTATTGGTTGGGTGGCCGCAAGTATTGGTAGCTTTGATGATTGCAGTATGTTCTGGTGCATTGATTGGTAGCTTATTATTGCTTTTGGGTAAACACAAGTTAAAACAACCCATACCATTTGGGCCGTTTCTTCTACTAGGTAGTGCCATTGCGCTAGTCTGGGGTGATTTTATCTGGGGTTGGTACTGGACTCAGCTCCTTGGGATGTAGTAGTCTAAATACATGCGATTCTTTCGGTATAGTTTCATATTTATTTTAATTTTTACATCGATTGCTATAGGGGCTTTTTTGACGCTTCAACAGTGGGTCTTGTTTCAGGCATACAATCAATTATTGGCAGATGCATCGACGGTTCAGCGATCAAAGCACATCGGTGAGTACTACGAATACTGCACCAAACTTGGTGCGCAGCGGGTGGATGACAGTCCACTGTACACACCCCAGTTACGATTTATTTCCAATACAGAATATGTTTTGGAAGTTGTGTGTGACCAGTACGAGTTTGTACCCAAGCAGTTTGGTGAGAGGAAATTACCATTTTTTGCAAGCAAAAAGCCAGGTCAATCAGGACTGGCGTTTACCGATGAAGGTGCGTGGTCAATAGCTATTCAAGCTGTGCCAGCTGATCTAGATGCCTCGTTTAAGAAAATCACACCTTTCAAAAATTTATTATTTAGATCTCGAACAGTTTTGGTAGAAGACGGTAGTATTGTTGATTCATTGTCAGGTAGTCCCAACGTTGTTCAGCCAATTACTACGTGCGAAGGATATGGTTTTACTTGTTGTGATCCAGTACGCTTGTTGGGTGTAGGCGACCAACGTCCAGGAAGCGATTGTAGTGACGATTGCTACTCCAGTTGTCATCAGCGACCAATTATCCTCTCGTTTAATGCTGAACCCGGATTTGACCGATATCAACGCACTTTACAAGCTAGTCAAGCAGATGTGATTAGTTTTAACTTTGTGATTGATTCATTACTGCCAGAAGAATCTCGGGTAACGCTTGAATTTGGGGATGGTACAAGTTGGATTGGTATCGGTACTGAAACTCTGACAACTCACCAATATTCGTGCAATCAGCAAGTATGTAATTACCAGGCAATTCTTAAAGTGGTTGACGCGTATGGAACGGAATCTGCTAGCACCACAGCCACAGAAATGAATATTGCTATACATCAGTAATTCGGCTTGCAAACCATAGCTTTGCAAAGGTATGATGAAAGTACTATGAAAAAAAACGGTTTTACCCTGATAGAAATT
>CAYNWG010000063.1:0-5122 GCA_964400865.1 uncultured Pseudomonadales bacterium | reverse complement strand
ATCCACTATTTGAGCCACGAGCGGGTGACTAGAAATGCGAATACCCAGCGAATTAAACTCAGAAGCCACTCCGCGCGCCAACTGTAGGGAATCTGGTTTAACTTCAGAGATAACAGTCATCGGCCCCGGTAAAAATTGTTGGTACAGTTGGCGCGCCTGCTCATTTACTTCAACAAATTGTTCCGCCATCGCTTGATCAGTCACTGCAATCGATAATGGTTTCCCCTCGCGTCGCGATTTGTACTGCAACAATTTGTCTACCGCGGTTTGATTTGTTGCATCCACTCCTGCGCCGTAGACTGTCTCGGTTGGATAGACGAGTAAGCCTCCCTTGAGTAGTATTGCCACAGCTTGATTAACTACTTGGTTGCTGTTGCTATTTGAGAGTTTGATAATTTTCATCACATCGCATTATAATCGCTATAGTAACTTATTTATGGGAAACTTAAGATTGGACATTTGAGAAAATTTACCACAATTCGTTCATACACTCCTTTTCTTTTTCTAGGTTTCAGCATATTGTTGGTAGCACTATTAATGGCTTTGGAAACAGTGCAGCAGTACGCATTCAATGCCGACGCTGTTTCTGGACTCTATATTACAAATTTTGATCAGGGAAAGAGGTGGTTTGTTAACGAGGAAACGTATATCGTAAAAGCGGTTTTCAACACAGTAATAACAAGATACTTTGGTATTTCTTCACTCTCAGTTAGTTTGGCTCAGATAATAAATATTTCTTTATTCATAGCTTTGGTTGGATTGCTACTTTGGAACTATTCAATCCAGATGAACCTAAATAAACTGAAAAGGTATACATTGTTGGCTTGGTCTGCATTCTTCCTGTTGAATCCTTATTTTTATACTAGTTTTTTTATGATTCCTCATATTCGTAGCTTCGAGTTGTTGTTAGTCTTTTTCTTTATCTGGTATTTAAAAACTAACACAGCATCATGGTATGGCAACCTATTGTCTGTAGTAGCATTTGCGCTTCTATCTGCGAGCGATATGTACTTATTTATTGTGTTTGTTTTACCAGCTGTCATTTTTATCACTTGGGAGAGAAGGAGTGAGCCAAAATTCATTCGGGATTTGTTAATCAAATCTGTTTTTTTCACACTAACTATCGTTTTCTACCAGAAAATTTTAGAGAAAATAGAGTGGCAACCGGTCCATCATTTGATTAATACAGTCAGCTATTCTGATTTTCTCTCGAGACTCGTCGCTTTCCCAAATGAAATTTTGGAGAAAAGTGGCATCGTTGTATTTAATCAACCAGTATTTTCAATCGAATTTCTTGTTAGTACTCTAAGCGTTGCCATTATTGGCCTGGTAATTGTTTTTGCATTTGTCAACCGTCGATTGTTGCTTCAAGACCATTGGATGCCCCTGTTGATTCGACTTTCAGTGGCAAGTATCTTGATTATCGCGTTAGCTGATAGGAGTGGAGGTCACTACTTTGTCGGTCCAACTATTTTACTTGCCTCACTCGGTATGGTGGTGATTTCCTACTGTAATGATCGCCAGATTAAGGTGGTGCTGTTATTCACATCATGCATTGTGTTGTTTCGGATACTTTGGTTTGCTTTTTCTATTTCAAATTGTAGTTTTGGTAACCAGCATCTATTTTCTTGTAGTCCCACGAAAAGTGCTTTGCTTGGTAGCATTGACCAGAAACAACTAGATTTGGAGAACGTATCGGGAAAAATACTTACTGATTATTGGACAGCATGGGAACTAAATGCGTATTACGGACGACAACTAGCTACGCCGGTTGGTTGTAGTAAGAACCGACTTAAGCCCTTTTTGGGTAACGCAAGAGCGGAGCAATTTGAAGGGACTTTCACACATGTACTGATAGATACCAATGCTATTGATTTTAAGCTATGTTCATTGGATGAAATCTTCGTTAACTATCGTTTGGGGAACGCAACTAGTATCACTCCCTCAATATCTCTTTTTACTTTAGAGCAGCCACTGGTGGTCAATTCAGATCTAACTAATTTTTTTTTCCTTCAGTGATCAGTTGAAACTATGAGAGAGCGCAATGCTATTAATGTTATAGGGGAAGTGATCTGTGTCACGCGTGGAATTTTCACACCTGGTATTATAGGGCATACTTAGTCGTTCAGTACTGTTATAATGAAAGTATGGACCAAAAACAGCGTTCCTATTTACAACTAACTGTTCGTCATCGTGAGATTTCCGCTTTTAGAGATGTGCTCAGACAAGTTAAAGATATGCCTTTAAAACAGAAACAGCTCTGGCTTGATGCCAACGCAGAAGCCATGCAGTCAGCATTTTCTATTTTTGTTGATGTATCAGAAAGAACTTTGGATGAAATGTCACAAAATAATGAAAATATGGAGTTATCGTATCAATTAGTTACCACTTTGAGAGAAGCAGAAGCGCTGGTAGCCGAAGTTTTCCATCAGCCCTCTGCACAGCTGCAAAGTTAGAGTACAATATACCTATGGAATTTGATCGCCTTGTTGTATCTTTTTTGGTTGATGAAGTTGTTGGTGGATTCTTTATTAGCGTGCCACCCGGTCATCTTGCCTGTGTGTATGATCGAGGTCGAGGTGTCTTGCCGAGGGTCTGGGGTCCTGGTTTACATTTTAAAATTCCCTTTTGGCAAGTTGCCAAACTTTTTAATGCACAAGTACTCGAGTATTCAATCAGGGACGGATTTAATTTTGAAGCTAATAACGAAGCACTTGGTGATGTGCCAATTCATGCCACAACACAAGATGGTAAAGATGTGGCAGTTGAAGGCTCAGTGCTGTTTAGAATTGATCGAAAGAATGCCCCTGAGCTCTGGGAAAACATTGGTGAAGATATGGTTTCCAAAGTAGTGCGTCCAGCTGCCAGAAGTAAAGTGGCAACTATCTTTTCCGGTCTTACACTTGACCAAATTAAACACAATCGCAGTCATGTCGAAGAAACAATTAAACAAGAAATTCAGCACTATTTTGAGGACAAGGGCTTAAATTGCGAGGGATTTTTACTTTCCACCGTTCGTCAACATGCGGCCGGTGGAGTACGAGAAATCTTGGCTCCACAAGTATTAGTTGAATCAACATCCTCATAATTGCAACTCCGTTGTTGACAAACAGTTAGCAGACGACTATTATCACTGCTAGTTTAGTAGCAGTTGATTATTTAAACTGCTAAAAAAGTATTCAGTAGTAAGGAGAGTTTTATGTCCACAACGATGTCGGTTAAAGCAATTTCACCTCTGGCGGGTTATGTTTTAGTAGAACCAGCCAAACAAGAAAAACAAACTGCATCAGGATTGTATCTACCTGATTCGGCTGACGAAAAACCTCAACATGGCACTGTCTTGGCCGTGGGTGGTCCTATCTGGGAAAGTGGAGTCAAAGAATTAAAAAGTCCAGTTGCGGTTGGTGATAAAGTGATTTACAAAAAATGGGGTGGTAATGATTTTAAAATTGGTGATGTGGAATATCAATTTTTAAAATTTGAAGATATTTTAGCAACAATTAAATAATTATTAAAAAGTTAAAAAAAGGAGATAGTATGTCAGCAAAACAACTCGTATTTTCAGATGACGCCAGACAAAAAATGTTGGCGGGTATCAATAAACTCGCATCTGCAGTTACCACGACTTTGGGTCCAAAAGGACGTAACGTGGCAATTGATCGTTCTTGGGGCGCCCCAAACGTACTCCATGATGGAGTGAGCGTTGCCAAAGAAATCGTTTTAGAAGATAAGTTTGAAAACATGGGCGCCCAATTGGTCAAAGAAGCAGCTAGTAAGACCAATGATGTGGCAGGTGACGGTACCACAACAGCCACACTTTTAGCTCAACATATTGCAGGAAAAGGTATGAAGTATGTGACCGCCGGCACCAACCCAATGATTATGAAGAAGGGGATTGATCGTGCGGTAGAAGCTGTAGTAAAGGAAATTCGTCGCTTAGCCAAACCGGTCAAAGAATCAGACTGGGAAAAAGTGGCCACCATTTCTGCCCAAAATGAAGTGATTGGTCAAAAGATTGCTGAAGCCTTGCGATTGGTTGGTAAAGATGGTGTGGTAGAAGTCGAAGAGGGCAAAACCCTCGATATTACCATCGAACATAAGGACGGTATGGAATTCGATAAGGGTTTTGCCTCTCCCTATTTTGTGACGGACTCAGATCATATGGAGTCAATCATCGAAAATCCGTACATCTTAGTCACTGACTTCAAGTTAAGTAGCATTCAAGATCTACTTCCAATGTTGGAAAAGTTGATGACGGTAAGCAAAAACTTAGTTTTGATTGCCGATGACGTTGAAGGCGAAGCGCTTACTACCTTAGTGGTGAATAAATTGCGCGGAGCCATCAACGTTTTAGCTGTGAAGGCCCCTGGATTTGGCGACCGACGCAAAGCCATGTTGCAGGATATCGCAGTTTTGATTGGTGCAAACTATATTTCACAAGATACCGGTCGCCAACTCAAAGATGTGGCAGTTGAGGATCTTGGTCAAGCAGATTCTGTTCGCGCTAGCAAAGATGCCACCAGAATTGTCGGAGGTAAGGGCAAGCAAACAGATATTGATGCTCGAGTGGCTCAAATTGAATCAGAGATTGAAAAATCAACTTCTGACTTTGATATAGAAAAATTGCAAGAGCGCAAAGCCAAGCTAACCGGTGGGGTAGCAGTGATTCAAGTAGGTGCTTCAACCGAAATTGAGATGAAAAATCTGCAAGAACGGGTCAAAGACGCCAAGGGTGCCACCAAAGCCGCCATTGAAGAAGGTATCATTCCAGGTGGTGGAGTAACATTGCTCCAAGCTGTGAAAGTGCTCGACAAGCTGAAGTCTGAGACTCATGACGAACAAGTCGGAGTGGATCTAATCAAAGCTGTTGTGCAAGAGCCACTGCGGATGTTAGCCATAAACTCGGGTATGGATCCGGGGTATGTACTGCATCAAGTTTTGGGACAAAACGACCCCTTTTACGGCTTTAACGCCCTCACCAACGAATTTGGTGACATGGTCAAAGCTGGTGTGATCGAGCCGGCAAAGGTAGCCATCGCTGCTTTGCAAAATGCGGCTAGTGTTGGATCAATGATTCTTACGACAGAATGTCTGGTTACCGATGTGCCAGAAGATAAGAAAC
>CAYNWG010000062.1:0-5437 GCA_964400865.1 uncultured Pseudomonadales bacterium | reverse complement strand
ACGCCCCAAACTGAAAATAGCTGCGTCCGTAATAACCAAGTGAGCGCAATAGTAACTCCAGATATCTTGTATGGTGTCCGACTCTTTAGACTATCAAGTTTAAAAGTTGAAATAACCGAAACAATGAGAGCCATAAATAAAGACAGGGTTGCTAGCATACCTACCCTCTCGACTGACCCAAATAAAGTAAATAAATAAAATGGCCAAATAAATAACACAACATCATATACATATCGACCGGCTATGGCTGCAGTTAAACGTTCATAGCGTTTCTCCCCCAACCATTCTTTGAATTCTGTAAAACTGACTGAGTCAAGATCGCAACTGTCAGAAATAAGTAAAACTAAACAAAAACTCGCCATAGCACCCAGAAGTCCAAGAAAAAATACAAATTGAAAACCAAGTTGGGTGTTAAGTATGCCTGATATGGCAGGAGTTACAGCTCCCATCAACAATAATAATACCTGAAGACCACCAAGATTTGAGCCCAAGTTTTTTTTCAGTGAATTATTTGCAAGTAGCGTGTGATACGACGGCCAGTAAAATGCCACCTGTATTGCCTCGGTAACCACGCCGATAAAAATTGCAGCTGGAAATGTGACTGATATAAATAAACTCAAAAATGAAATGAGTCTGAAAATATATGAGTAAGCAAGCGCTCGTTGATAACCAATCTTACTCGTCAACTTCCCAATTGGGATAACTGTCATCACCACTAGTAGTTTGCTTAAAATGAAATATCCAGCAAGAGTAAGCAAGCCTGCCTGCCACTGTGTGAGAGCAAGGGAACTAGGAAGCAAATTCGTACCCAGCTGAAATAAATAAATTGGAAAAAAGAAAAAAGCCAGTTTATTTCCCAAATCTCTGAGTACTCTGTCGTAATACAATAACTTGAGATCTCTTGAGGCAAAAAAATATTTTTTTGGAATACTTGCTAAATATGCAATGCTTCTCATTTTGTATATTCCTGCAATAACTGATTCTTAAGTTGCGGTAACAGTGACAATGCAACATTGTCTAGTTTTACAACTTCATCTGGACTAAATGGCTGGAGCACATACTCTTGTCCTGGAATATCTCTTGCGCCCATTCGACCATCTATACCAATTCGAACATGCCAAAAAGCCGAAGAACCCCAAGTTTGATAGAGCGAAAGCAAACCATTATGCTCGTGAGGCCCTTTGCCAAATTGGAATTTGTATTCACCCAACACAATATCCAGATCATCATGAATTACAAATAGTTCTTCATTGCCAATTTTGGGATATTTTTTTTTGATATACGCGAGAGCCTGGCCTGAACGATTCATATACGTTGTTGGTAAAACATAGAGGATTCTTTTGTCCGCACTCATCGCCAAGTTGGCGCCAGCTGTTGCGTTCTCTTTCCATGTTTCATCTTTAGCTAAATATCCCACAAACTTCGCACCGACGTTATGACGCGTGTATTGATACATTTTGCCTGGATTCCCCAACCCGATCACCACTTTCATGTGCCTGAAATCATAACACGTTGAGTAACCATATATAATAGCGTCCGTGAAAGCAAAAACACCTTCTATCGATTTTTCAATTATCATTCCTGCTTTGAATGAAGAAAAGTACTTACCTCTGTTGCTGAAGGACCTTAGTGAGCAGTCATTTCCCAGAAATAACTTCGAGGTGATCGTGATTGATGGTAATTCAAAAGATCAAACCATCAAAGTAGCATCAGGCTTTTCCAGTAGAATACAGCTCACCGTCATTTCATCCAAAACAGCAAATGTTTCTATCCAACGTAACCTTGGAGTAAAAAAGTCTAAGGCCAAGTGGGTTATATTTATGGATGCAGACAACCGTATTCCTCCAGCATTTCTTGACGGAGTGAAATATCAATTAGCGGCCAATCATAAGATTGATTGCTTTACGTGTTGGATTGATGAATCTGGCTACAAGACCGCAGATAAACCACTTATTACAATGTATAACCTGTTGATTGAAGTGCTTTCAAAAGTCAAGCCTGGAGCTCTGGGTGCATTAATTGGTGCAAAACGTACATTGGCCATTAAATATCCCTTTAATGACCAACTTGCCATATCTGAAGACTATGAGTTTATTGGTACTCTAGTTAAATCAAAATACTATTTTGTTGTTTTTCGCTTTCCCAGATATCATTTTAGTTTAAGAAGATTTGAAAGAGAAGGTGTACTCACACTAGCTCGAGTGTATACCAAAGCGCAACTCTACGTGCTCATGGGACGTCAAATAAAAAATGGCGAGATAAATTACCCAATGGGGGGAGATGTTCAGATAACAAAATCGCCATGGCATCAAACTTCTCTGAAACAGCTTCGCAGCAATATCACAGATTTGCTCAATGATCACAAAAATACAGCTCAAAAAATTCTCAATTGGCTCTCGATTGAAGAGAACTAAGATTTTTTTCTTTCGACCGTGATGTGTAATGATTTTAAAAATCGATAGAGTAAAGCAATAAAAAATGTGTAGGCAATAAATGATAGGAGTGATTCAAAAATTCCACTCTTCAGTGATGGGAAGAAAAACTGTAAACCCAAAATAGAAATTAAACCGAGAGGAAATGGTTGACCAAGAATTAATGCTTGCAACAATAATAACCCAATGTGCAAGACTGCTCCAAAACTACAGAATAATAAGGTTGCCACAACAACTAACTGCCAAGGTTGATTAATTTCAGCTTTTTTCATACGGCAAAGTATACAATATACCAATGTCAATTAAACGCACTACTCCAATCTTGATTGTTTCCTCAACTGAGGGACATTTAAGCATGGCAAATTCTATAGAATATGGTCTCAAAAAACAGGGTTTTTCTAATATTACTACCTATATTGAGAATTCGGCGATTCTTCCCTATCGGCTTTATTATCGCTATGCACCATCGCTCCACAAGTACTCAAGCCTACTGCTCGGATCCATGAGACTGGTTTCAACCCAAAGAAAAATTTTAAGGCTAAAATATAACAAACTAGTAAAACAACTAGTTGCGGAACATAACCCTACAATTGTCATTTCAACCAACTATGCGCTCAATTCAAGTTTTGAATCAATAATGACCAAAATTTCTCTTACCTACCTGACGGTAATTTGTGACCCACGAAGTTACAATCTGATTAATGTCACCGAAGGTAAAGGGTGCAATTTGGTGTTCGATAAAAAACAAAATCAAATTATCAATCGTGATTTTCCTTCAGCGATTTGCAAAGACACTGGGTGGTTTGTACGACCAGAATTTCAACCTCCTTCGTCTCCTTCGGAAGCAAAAAAAACAATTGGGGTTGACCCATCAATGTTTTGCGCTTTGTTAGTAGCTGGCTCAGAAGGCATGCTCCGTATTCAAAATACGGTTAAGGCTTTATTGGAAACGAAAACCAAACTCACAATAGTTGTTGCTTGCGGTAAAAATCAGGTACTTTTTCAAACAATGAAATTTATGGCAAAACAGTTGGATAACTCACCCATGCAGATCCTGCCCATTTCATTTACTCCAGCGATCGCTCCATATTTTCAAGCAGCGGATATTATTGTGGGAAAAGCTGGTCCCAATATGATTTTTGAGGCAGTTGCCTGCCACAAGCCTTTTTTTGCCACTACTTCACTGGGAGGTCAGGAGACTGGCAATCTTGATATGATTAAGGAACTTGGTATTGGGTTTGTGGAAACCGACCCAAACAAAGCTGCAAAATT
The DNA here is from genome assembly GCA_964400865.1 of uncultured Pseudomonadales bacterium. Lineage (GTDB taxonomy): Bacteria > Patescibacteriota > Microgenomatia > UBA1400 > PJMF01 > DAOQVB01. The sequence continues at coordinate 1,733 of CAYNWG010000062.1, read as the reverse complement.
ATTAGTTGGATTGGTTAATGACCCAACTCAAATTACCTCTCTAGAACCAAACGTCAAAAAACTCGCAAAATATAACCATGACTCGATTGCCAAACTAGTAGAACTACTTGATGCTAGTTCTCTATAACTGGGATTGGCGATGGTTGAGTTGGATGTTTGAGTGCCGCCGCCAAGGCTTTGGTTAAACCATCGATATTCCACATTGCATCGTAATGAACACCTCCTTTGATTGTGGTTACATCTACCAAGTTTGAGCCAGGAAATGTTTGAGCTGCACGCTTTCCAAAATATTCTGGCGTACGTTCTGAAACATCTTTTGTTCTAAAACCTTCTGGGTCAACGGTAGTAGCTTCTGAAACATACAATAAACTTACTGGAACATTTTTTGTTGCTATTTTTGTTCTGACCTTTGCAGTACTATCTGCGCTCAAAACCTGTGAATTGGGTACGAATGATCCCAGTTCATCTCTAATCCCTGATGCTTGTGCTTCCTGCTCCATCCATGAAAATGGTGCTTTTACGTAGCCTCTGAGTAGTTCTAAAGGCAATCTTTTTCCTGCTGGGCCATCTTGAGTATCCCAGGCTCGCATGATAGATCGAATAGAATAACGTAGTGATTGCGCACGACTTAATTTACCTTTTCCTTCAACTACATTTCTTGCATAATTGTAAGGATCAACAAATCCTTTTTCAGCAACCCGGAGGTCAATGTTGGGGTTATTTCCAATTGCTGGTTCGAGCAATACTAATCTTGGATTGAATCCTTTATCCAACAAGCGATCTGCCATCATGACAGCTTGATTGCCTCCAGCAGAAAAGCCTGTCAAACAAATATCATTGCTAAGTCTCACTCCCGCCTGTTCAAGTGCTTTAATCATAATATCTGCAGCTGGACCCAAATCATTTGTCATAGCTGGATTGACAGGGTATCCGGTCTTCGTCGTACCAGCCAAATGGGGCATAATGATAACGCGTCGGACTTTCCCTTTTAATTCTTTATTCTTTGCAAGTATTTCACTGATTTGAGCGGCAAAACCAATGTTGCTCAATGCATCCGATGCACCACCACCAAAAACAATTAAGTCAATTCCTTCTCCAACAATTTCTTTTGATTGTTCTGGCTCATTATTTTCGTCTAAACGAGGCACTTCATGTATATAAAATTTCACTACTGACTCCGCTGTTGGAGGTAAAAGTTCAACATTTCTATGTAACTTTTTGTCTAAATCTTCAATAGTCTTGGAAAGCCTGTCTTTGTTTAGTTCTAACTGATCTCCTGATTCATTCAAAGACTGACTAGAGAGTAAATCTTCAACATTTACTTGAGAGAAAACAGCTTCAGTGTATTCTGTGCAGGGAAAATCCTGATCCTTTTCGAAATTAAATCCCACCGAGTCACTCAACTCATTCCAGGTCGTTTTTTTCTTTGCAGCGGTTTGTTTTGATTCTGCCGATCGAAGCAGGTTTATCTTAGCAACTAATGCATCAAGAGGAATTGAAATAAGGCGTTTGAAACCACTTTTTTGTTTTGATAATTCTGAATCAGCCTTGGACCTACTCGTCGTATACCTTTTTAAGGGAACTTCCAATCCTCTTGTTTGCGATTGAACAGGCTCAGGCGGATTAACAGTATCTTTCAATTGATTTTGCAATCCACCAAAATGCATTAATCCAGCTAATTCATTCATGGTGATTCCTTTCTCATCTGTTGAATTTCTGCCAAAGTTGTGGCT
>CAYNWG010000061.1:0-5450 GCA_964400865.1 uncultured Pseudomonadales bacterium | reverse complement strand
CTTGAATCTTGGAGAGAAACTGCTGAAATACTCATGACGCCAGGAGCTCAAAAAAGCATTCTCACAGGTAAAAAAGAAGTGTTAGAAGGTAAAGTTATACCAATTTCCGAAATTTGATCGGCATGCAAGTTGTTATTTCTCATCAAGCTAAAAAACAGTTTTCTATAATCCCTTCAGTAAACCAACTAAAAGTTAAGAGTCTATTGGAATTACTCGCTCAATCTCCACTGGTAGGAAAACCGCTAAAAGGACAACTTGAGGGATGTTATTCACTTCGCTGCTGGCCTTACAGGATTATCTACCAAATTGATGTAAAACAACATCAAATCGAGGTGCTGGCAATTATTCACCGTCAAGGGGCATACAAATAGCGTACACCGCCTCTCTGTGTTAGCTCAGAGCGACCTTTCGATGCTATTTGTCTAGCTAGAGGATCTGAAAGTCTGCTCCAAATGCCCTAGAGTATTTTGATGGGTTCTTCTGTTAGTAATTCACTATCAAGAGATCACAATCGATTGTGGTCGCACCAACTTTCATGAACATCAGTCGTAAAGTATATGCTTGACCGTTTTCAATTATCAAATCAATGGGAGAACTATCATCAAAATAACTAAACATAGCTTGAGTTTTTGAGAGCTGGCCAACCACTGGCAAAGAAACATGAATTTCACTTTGATTGGATGCTAGTGCCCGAGCTATTTCTGAAAGAATGAGTTCTCGAAGTTCGGGTTGTTGAATAACCTCCAAACAGTGATCCAGCAATTGCTTTCTTTCCTCCAAATCTAATAGTTGTTGTGGATCAAGATGGGTTGGACCTGGTTCAAATAGTGACATGTAGTACCTTTCACTACGCTAAGACAGTTACTGATACATAGTCAATATGTAAGAGTATATCTTATAGGTTATTATTGTCAATCCCTATAGCAACCCACTTATGAAAAAATGCTTGATAAATCAGTTCCGGGATACTAGTTCGCTTTCTTGAAGGATCCATGAAACAATCTGCCCAAAACCCGCTGGTTGTTCCAAACATAGAACAACAGATAACTCAGAAATAAACCGGAGGAAGCAACTGCTCCTACTACCAAAATTTGCGTGAAATTCTCATGAAACATCGTAATGCCCACAACCTGTATTGCTAAGAATACTATTGAGACCATCGCAATTGGTTCCTCACGCGAAATATAATATTGAGCAAACAAATTTGCCAAGGAATACATAGTGCCAAAGATGGCAGCTACATAGATGACGCTGGCAACAGAAATAAATCGCTGACCAAAAATAATTCCTACTACCAGGTTGGGTACTAGTAAATAACCGAGAGTTGCCACCAGTCCAATTGCCAAGAATAGCAAAGTGGTGAGCAATAAGATTTTTCCGCGCTGTTGTTTGTTCTCATGGCCAGTAAAAAACGCAAAAGCGACTGCAGCGATGGGGCCCGTGACATATAGTATGATTCTACCCATCAAGGCCAATCCGGCATAAAGACCTACGTCAGCCGGGGCAAAGAATTTTTTTACCAGCATCACATCCACACTCAAAATACCTACCATACCCAAAGTAGCAAATAGCGGGACCGTCAGTGTTTTACTTTTAATATACCTTGCTAAAACACTAATTGAGGGTAGGTGATATCGTAGTTCAGGCCGAAAGCGCTTGAGATACCAACGGTAGATTGCAATGGTAATGGCTCCATCAATAATGAGAGCAAGATACAAATTTTCCAAGGTTGGCACTAGCAAGATAACGACCAAGACTAAAAGAATTTTTAGTGCTGATCCAATAGCGGGTATCGCTCCAGAAGCAAAAAAACGCTTGCTGGCTTGTAATCCTGCTGTATACATTGTCGTAAAGATCGCTATCAAGCCGAAGAAAACAATCATAACGATACTAGGCATTGCCAAATTTGAAAACCGAAGTAATAAAAGCACTCCCATCGCAATCAAGCCTAGTATTGGAAGCCATACTTTTGTTAATAACCGGATTACCCAGGCCTCAACAGCTAAGATAAAACCAAATCGATCTGCAACCGCGGTTGCCCCAATTCGTTTAATAAGCACTAAACCAAACGCACCGAGTGGCACCATAATCACAGCAAGATAGGAAAATGTTGTTGAGTATTCGCCATATACTTCCAAAGAGAAATAGCGGGCAACGATTAAGTTGAACAGATAGTTCAAAACACTCACTGCAAACGAAGTAATGGTAAAGATAGCCGAACCACGAAAAAACGCGCTCTTAGATACTCGTGAAATCAAATGCATCGTAGTAATTGTACTGTAAAGTCGGTACAAAATACGACTTAATTGTTATGTTGTTTATTTTGGGCTTGAGATACCGCAATTAGTTCGTCCAAATTATCTTCTACTGCGGCGTCATCACCAGGTTTTTGAGCATCAAGTTGAGCCTCGTAAGTAACCTGTTGACCAGATTGAGTAGTATCAGGTGATAGCCAGCCACCAGCAGTATTTGTTTGATCACTAGCCACAGGTTCTTGAGCCACCGTTGTTTTATTAGTTACCCAACCACCCAAATTTGGGGTGGTAGACGATTCTGTCCAGTTTGGCGCCACATCTGAAGTAGCTGTTGGTTGTTGCAATTCAGCGCGCTTTTCATTAAACAGTTTTTCAAGTTTATTTTGGATCTCATGAATTCGTGTTAATGAAATGATTGCCTTGAGTTCCGAGTCAATAAACCTCCCAAGTTCCCTGCCACTTTGATCGGATCGTCTTTTAAATTGATTGTCTCTGGTTAAAAACTTCATCAATTGGTCATTTTTTGTATCGCAACTGACCATAAGATCTGGAAATTTTTCATCCTCAACCAATTTTGGGATGTGTTCGTCGGCTACTGTTTGAAACTCCTCTATAAACGAGGCCATGCGACCCATACCAGCAAACGTTCGATCAAACTCAGCTTTGTTTATAGTCGCACTTGCGTCATCAAGTATTCTCAGCTTCCTTGATGCATTGAGAATTGCTTTATACATATATGGTTTAAATTCTTTTTGTACCAATGCCGCCACAGTGTACTGATAGGAGATAACTAACTCAGCTTGCAATGCACTTTGAGCTTGCACGTCGGCATCACTATCCTGCTTATCTGCTATTTCCTGAGTTACCTTGGCATACTCAGCTCTAAGGGTTTGAATTTTGGGTGAAGAATCGTCAAGCTGAAAATTATCAGCCGTGTCTTGACTCACAACTTTTAGCTCAACCATCAAAAGCACAATATTATTTGAGGCTTTGTACATAGCTTCAATTTTTTTTCCATTCTCCACCGCCATCTCTGGCTCAGTTAGGGGTTCTGGGAGAACTTCGGTAGCTTCGCCTCTATCAATGAGGGGATCCAACTCAGTAATTGCCTCTGGTGGTGCATCTAGAGTTAAGTTTGAAGTTTGTGCTTGATCATCATTCATATATCTTCAGTTTATCATAAACTCAGCTTACCAGACCATTTTCCACAATCGCTTTGAGTTCGGGAAATTGCCAGACTTCAATGGCAGAAATATTCCATTCTTTGTTGAGGCCATGAGCATCAGCCCGGTATGCACTGGCGGTGTAGAGCTCATGAGCTCCCGAATAGGCACGATTATTCAGTGCTTCCTCTGGAGTGGGTTGTTGCCCAAAACACAGTTTGAACAGAGTGGGGAAGCGAGTAATTGCTTGAGTGATAAATGTCAGCAGTTCGCTCTTGGTGAGTGAGTACAAACCAATTTTTGTATCATGAACGTTCCCCCATAGCGACATGCTGTTAGGTTGCATGTCGCTGGTGTAATTACCAGATTGCAACATCGCTATTTCCTTGTATGCCGTTACCAATTCTCGTACAAATAGGAAATAAGCAATGGCGGGAATTTGCTGTTCATTTTTATCCAAGAAACTATGTACGCGGCCAATAAAATTGGCCGGCATTCTGTCTTTCACCTGGAATGGCAGATTAAACATCCAAGCTAGTTCATCGATTTCTTTCCTGATGGCATTCACATCAATGGCAATTTGCCCAGAATGATTACCCATGGCCAAATGACCGCCAACGATAGCCCCTCCGGTAACCAACTGGATAAACCGTCTTCTGGTAACAATCGGTTTTTCATTTCCTTGAAGTTGCGAGGCTATGTAACTCTGACCAACGGCAATGGGAAGTGCCATGGCTGTTTTAATCAGGTATACGTACGACAGTATATCAACACTATCCTGAAATCCTTCAATTGAAGTAGCTAAGTTTTTTTGCATTGTATAGAGTTGTTCCTTGATTTCTCCCATTGGCAAACCAATATCTGTAGCCAAAAAAGTAATTGTCGCTGGTAGTTCAGGCAACCAGCCGTTGGCGAAGATATTCAACACCGTCTGTTCAACATGTCGCAATTGTTCCGAAGCAAAATGGTCTTTGGGCACCATTTGTCTTGGCTCGGTAAGAGTTTTTGCCAAACTTGCTGTGACGAGAGTCGGTAGGCTGTCAATTGAGATAGCTGCCAAGCTGGTTGGATTTTCCAGTTTCCCTTTGTCTTGACCCAGCAATGTGTTTTGCCAATTTTCATCCTTGCCGATAGTACCATGATCAGTCAGTCGCAATGTGTGGTTTCTAGGACTTCCATCAGCGGAATAGTGTATAAATCGGTAATCGCCAGTAAACTCTGGTACACCATCGAGCACCAATGCTTTCAAATCAAGCCTGTTTGCGTCTATTTCCCTGGATTGATGCTCATTTTGCTGTGTTTCTGTATCCTCAGTCAGAACCCAATCTCCTGGTTCAAAAACAATCGGTGGTCTCACAAAGTCATGTAATGTCCGAATATATTCTGCCAACGATACTTTAAGAAGATATTTTGAGCGGTCTGGTTGAGAAAGCACACGCAAAACAACACTCGTCAAACCCAAACTCACCACAGAACTACCAGTCAAAATAGCTGCAAGCAAATGCAGGCGCGATCGTTCTACCGGTGGCTGCTTAGTTTCAGTCTTTCTAAATCTCATAAGAGATTATTATATCAGTTGAGAAGATTTATCTGAATATATAATTGCTCGCCATAAAGGCTAGCCAAATCGTAATCAAAATCAAACCATATTTAGCCGTCACGACTTTCCCTTTATGTAAAATAATGATGGTGACAACAGCTACCATGAGTAAAAGCAACCAAATCAGCTCTATTGGGGCAACTTGAATTTGACTTCCACTCCAGCCAACGATGGCAGGAAAGAGCGCTAGATTGAGCAGACTACTGCCGATTAACAGTCCTACGATTGTTTTTTCTTCTTTGGCTTTTGCTCCTAAAATAGTAACAGCCAGTTCTGGCAATGAGGTGGTTAGTGAAGTAAGGGTAAGTCCTAAAATCGTTGTGGAAATACCAATTAAAACACTAAAACTTTCCACCGCTGAAACAACCAAGTAACTGCCGCCAGTCATTCCAAGTACGGATGCAGCTCCCACGAAAGCCATGCGTTTCCAGG
>CAYNWG010000060.1:0-5482 GCA_964400865.1 uncultured Pseudomonadales bacterium | reverse complement strand
ATTAATCAGAGTATACAATGCTCCAAATATAGTCTGCATCCCACAATGTTGGGCTAAGTAGTAGAATTCACTCATGACCAGAACTCCTCATTTAATTTTATTTAAAGAATCGAATGAGTCAAGAAAGTAAATAGCAGTAAAATACTAAAAAGACTCAATATATGGCAATGTATCCAGATAGGGAACAAGTGGTGACTGAAACAACTGAAGACTATACATATTTTAGTTTTTTAGTTTCTTATGCCGAACATGAGTTGGCGTCTTCTAATGATTACTACAAAGTAGCTCTGGATGTACTAAAAGTTTCAAATCATGGACATAACGGATGGACAGTTGCAGTGGATAATTTTTTTAACAAACCCAATAAAACAAGAGAGGAACAAGCGCTCTGCGACAGAATGACAAGCGTAATACAGCGAGTGGTTGCTTCCTTCATACAGGAACTACGCTTAGTAAACTTCGCTGAACCCGACTTTTCCTTGTTATATCATGTGATGGACATTGAGCTGGCCACAACGATATTAGCCAAGTTAGGTTTAAATGCGCCCAAAGAAACTTATGTTGTACTCAAGGCATTGGTTGAAGAGGCTGCTGCACATGGCGCACCGGCCCAAGCAGGAATCAGTATTCCAATACAAGAACTATTAGAAGAATTAATTGTGGCAGAGTAGGTTGTTACAAGCAATTACTCTAGAAAAAAAACTTGTGGTTAAACTTGGGAAAATATTATTCAAACTTTCGTCTGAGCCTAGAAGTAATCTGATGTATAGCGCCGCCCTTTTCAGTTTCAGCAACTTGTAGGCTGAGCGCTTTAATTTCAGCTTGTGGAAATCGTGCAATCTGAGCAAATTGTAAGGCTACAGAATGTCTTTCTTGGTCTATCTCGTACTGCACCATACAATGAGCGATTTTAGTAGCTAGTTGGCTGGGATGTCGATTCTTATACCCATCCTCTCTGAATCTGAAAGCGTTGAACAAGTGACGCAAGCGCCAATCGTTAGAGTTGTCTGTTCGATTTTCCCATTCTTCAAGGCATTGTTGCGCATACGCTAAGAAGGCTTCATCTTCGCGTCCCTCCCATGCTTTTATTCCCATGTTCTTCTCGCTAGTGGCTGGGTTGGTAGTTCGAATGAGTTTTCTTCCTTCTCTAACCATAGTTCCCGCTATTCTATAGGCGTCGTAATATCTACCTTCACCCATCGATGTGTGAAATTGATCGTGCACAAACTGTTCAGAAAATTCTGGTAACTCAAGTTGGGCTGCATCAGCATATGCGAGCGTTTCAATCGCAGCACTTCTATGGTTTTCAGCCAATTGGGCCAGTACCTGAATTCGAACTAAGCCGGCTTTTAAATCCAGATTGTTAACGCTCCTAATTGCATCAGACATAACATAGTCAGCAGAGAGTCCCTTTCTTGTATCCAAGATCCATAAGCTCGTAGGCTCAAGTTGACTAACGAGCTGGCGCATAGCTACGAGCGCAGCACCTCTAATGTTAATTGCTTCTGGACCTGCAGCAGTTAAAATATCAAAAGGTTTACCATCTGGCGCAACCGCTGTAGTGACAGCGCTAACAAGCTCATTTGTATCGACTGGTGGTGTTGGGGCTGTACGTATCACTTCCAGCATGACTATAGTATACCAGAACAGACAGTGTGACACAGAATATAGGATAGAATCCCTGCCCACTGATTTCTATTTGACAAAAATTGTACAAAGAGGAGAATACAAAAAGTATCAAATACTAACAAAACAGGCTATGAGACTTCCAAAAGAACTTTCAGAATATACCTCTATAGCAGAACTTCAGGGGGATGTTGATGTGGTTCAAAGAGCAGGCGGTAATTTACTGGATGATTTGACGTATTATTTGGCGATACAAGATAGAGCATCAGAATTAATTGAGATCGGTTTGGAGTCACTATTGGGTGGGGAAAAATATTCAGCTCTTGTGGAGCTACGGCGCATGTCGTTGAGTTATGCAGAATTGACTGTTTTAAGCAATGAGAAATTACTCATTCATCGAGATGCAGATAGACCTGCGGAAGCTCCAATGGGCGGAAGAGTACATGCGCATATTTTTTCATTTATATATGCAGACGCTGTTTTATGCACATTTGAAATCAATATGCCCAGTAACTATGATTTGCTAGCTCAAGCAAATCTGAGGTTGGGACATACATCTGGAGAGACTGGTGTGGTTGATCCGAAAGAGCTTGTACCAGAAATTGTCAGCCAACTAAAAGGACCAACCCGTGAGGATAGATTAGATCGCGCAAGGCAGTTATTCGCTATCATCTTGACTACAGAATGATTCTGTACCATATAAATTCTGTGTCATTCTGCTGGACGAAGCATTTCTATCTGGCTTTGTGGTGATTGGCCCAATTCATTAATCACCTCATGTGTTTTTTGACCTATCGAAATTTTAGCGGTGGTTTCCGGCCCATCTCTTTCAGTGGTAAAAGTGATGAGCTCTAGTCGTTCAGCCTCATTTAGTAATCTCCAAACAGGTCGATTGCCAGTCATAAAGTAGGCAATACAATTTTTAACCCCCAATTTTTGGGCATTTGTTAAAACCTCCTGAAACATTTTGTGAGCGATGCCTAAATTTCTGGCCTGACTAGAGACCATGACCCCAATCTCTCTTGACTCTAGACTTGAATTCTTAGATTGATTAAGCATGGCGTAACCAATTGGTTTTTCGATTTCGTTTTCATGTATCGTAGCAATAACAACAATCGATTCTGGTGTAATTAATCGTAGAACATCAAATATTCTTACACTGTAGTAGGGGGTGGTATCGACGCTTTCGCCAGCATGAACTGCTTCTATCAGTTGTTTAATATCGTCATAGGATTTTACTGTGAGGTGAGTATAGATCTTGAGTGTGAGCTCTTTTGAAATATCATCTTTTTCAATTTTAGATTTCGAAACAATTGGCTGTTGTTCATGGGTGTACCACTTGCGACAATCGACTGATGGTGAAGTAACAACCGGCTCAGCTAGCAATGGCTTATCTGGTTTTTCACTCCTGTGATCACTATGATGTGGCAATCTATTGAATACTGTCTCAAATAGGTTCATTACAACTCACTATTTTACTCCTTCATTTGATATACTGGTACTATGAGAGCCCTAGTGCGAAGTATCCTACCACCCAGTCAAAGAAGTGCTCAATCGACGTTTGGTCAGAACCGGGCGTTGGTCAAAGCAGAGAGGCTAGAAAGATTAAGTACAGAAAGAAGGAAAATGGTGACAGCACAAGTTGGGGCTGAACCTGGTTTAACCCCGATTTTCAAGCAACGAGGTGAATTATTGGAACGTCAAATTGGTCGGTTGCAGAAAAAAGCTGGTGTAGATTCGCCCACATAATTAAAGCTTGACTTGCAGCGGTTGGGCACCTAGAGTATCGCCATATGCCTGAGCAAACCATTACCTGTCCCCATTGCGGTCAATCGATCCCCCTGACTCAAGCCTTAACCCACCAAATTGAATCTATGGCATTGGTGAAAGTTGAACAAAAAAAAATTGAATTAGAAAAAGCGCAACAGCAGTTAGAGAAAGAGAAGCGCGCGCAGACGCAGCTAGTGGACGAACAAGTTCGCAAACAACTTGAAATGGAGAAACGGCAACTTTGGGCGCGCGCGCAGGCAGAAGCGGCTAAACAACAAGACATTAAAACAAAAGATCTCGAAGCTCAGGTAGCCGAAAAAGATAAAAAACTCGCTGAAGCCCAACAACAAGAGTTAGAACTGCGGAAGCGACAACGTCAATTGGAAGAAAAAGAACAAGCATTGGAGCTTGAAACACAGCGTAAAATTGACCAAGAACGTGAAAAAATTAAGTTGGAAACTCAAAAACAAGAGGCTGAGCGAAGTCAGTTGAGTTTGCAGGAAAAGGACAAGCAATTGGATATCATGCGCAAAACCATTGAGGATCTGCGTCGTCAAGGATCGCAAGGTTCCCAACAAGTTCAGGGAGAAGTGGGTGAGGATTGGCTTAAGCAGACGCTGAGCGATAATTTTATTCAAGATCTTGTTGAGGATGTGGCAACTGGAAAACTGGGCGGGGATATTTTGCAAAGAATCCAAGGAAGGACTGGTAGTACCCTCGCTACAATTCTTTGGGAATCCAAACGTACCAAAGCTTTCGCCGAGGTTTGGTTGGATAAGCTTAAATCCGATCAAGGTCTGGAAAAAGCCGAGGTGGCGGTGCTTGTTACTCCTAATATGCCAAAGAATATGGAGGGTTTTGGTACCCGCAAGGGTGTTTGGATTACCACGCCACAATTTGCAGTTGCGCTGGCTACTACGCTACGCTTGCAATTAATTGAAATCGCCAAAGTCAAGCAATCCCTTGAGGGTCAAGATGAAAAAATGACGTCTTTGTATCGATATTTGACGGGCGCTCAGTTCAAGAATCGAGTAGAGAACTTAGTAATGTCTTTTATGGCCATGAAAAGTGATCTGGAAACTGAGCGCAACTCGCTTAAGCGCATCTGGAGTAAACGAGAAAAAGAAATTGAGCGTATGATTTCTAGTACAGCACAAATGTATGGAGACTTAGAAGGTATAGTTGGCGGAGCCTTACCGAGCATTCAGCAATTAGAGCTTTCAGCAGTGGAAACTACCACTAAACAATTGCCTGCTCAAAATGGAGTCGATAGTTTGTTTGATGAAACCTAACTACACAAGTGCATACCAGCAGTTAAATGAAACCCAGCGCGAAGCAGTCAATACAATTGAGGGCCCAGTGATGGTTTTGGCTGGTCCTGGTACTGGTAAAACACAAGTATTAGCTACTCGCATTGCCCATATTTTACAAGAAACAGACGTTAAACCGGGTAATATTCTTGCACTCACCTTTACCGATGCTGCTGCAAAAAATATGAAAGATCGGGTGGTCAGCCTGATTGGAGTGACTGGATACCGGGTCCCAATCATGACTTTTCATAGTTTTTGCAACGATGTTATTCGAGATTTTCCTGAGGCTTTTCCCATTGCTCGAAATGCCCAAGTTTTGTCCGAACTTGAGCGGTTTTCATTAATTCAACAAATCTTAGATTCACTCGATTTAGAATTACTCAAGCCACTGAATCGAACAGATTATTATATTTCTGACATTATAAAAGCTATTTCTGATCTTAAAAAAGAAGGAGTTAGTCCAGAGCAGTTTGCCGAAGTATTGCTCACTGCTTGGCCTGAAGCTGATTCCGCTCCAAGCAAAACCGTTCGAATGCAGCAAGCAAAAAATCGAGCCAAAAATTTGGAGCTTGCGCAGTTTTATCAAGCTTATGAAGTTCGATTGCGTGAGAGCTTGCGCTACGATTTTGACGACATGGTAGCCTTGGTTGTTCAGGTGTTTGCTGAAAATGAGATGGTGAGATTGCAGTATCAAGAAAAATTTCAATATGTTTTGGTTGACGAATATCAGGATACCAACTCGGCCCAAAATCAGGTGGTCGATCAACTGATGAGCT
>CAYNWG010000059.1:1011-5654 GCA_964400865.1 uncultured Pseudomonadales bacterium | reverse complement strand
CGGATTTTGCCGATGTCTTTGGCGGCTTTCCAGCCGCCAAGCGAAACAAAATCTTGGTATGAAACAATCCGTGCAGAAATAAACTTTTTAGCAAAATCCGTGTGAATCACGCCCGCCGCCTGCTGAGCCGTCGTACCTTTGGTAATTGTCCAGGCTCGCACCTCCATCACACCTGCGGTCAAGAAGCTTTGGTAACCAAGTGTATCGTAAGCCACTTTGGCGAGCCGCTCCAAACCAGCCAAAGATAATCCTAGCTCCAACAAGTAAGCGTGCTGATCAGTTTCCTCTAGTGCAGCCAAGTCACTTTCCATCTTAGCGCTCATCACCACTACTTGTTCCGGCTCAACTCCCAATTCTTTAGCGATCTTGGGCAACTGCTCCATCGAGCTCACCACTTGATCTTCATCTTCGTTATATACAAACAGTTCAGGCTTAACGGTCAGCAAGCAAAGTTCTTTGGCTGTCTCTTGTTGTACTTCGGTCAATTTGAGCGTGTTGAGCATGATTCCCTGGCCTAGTTTCTCTCGAAAAAACTCAATCGCATGCCAACGCTCCTGAGCGCCAGCAACTTTTACACCCTTAGGGGGTGATTGTCGCTCCATTGTGCTGAGATCTGCCAACTGCAACTCCGTGCGAATTGTCTGCAGGTCATCAACTGGCGTCGTGGAGCCCTCGCGTAAGATTTGCTCATCTCGGAAGGCGCGCACCACATGACAAATCAAGTCAGTTTCTCTGATGTGACTCAAAAATTGGTTCCCCAAGCCCTCACCCTTGTGCGCGCCCTTCACTAAGCCGGCAATATCCACAAATTCTATGGTGGCCGGCTTAAGCACGGTTGTCGCCACAACTTTAGCCAACACTGCCAAACGCTCATCTGGCACCGCTACTACTCCAACATTGGGCTCTATCGTGGCAAACGGATAGTTCGCCGCCAACGCCACTTGGCGTTTTAACAGCGCATTAAACAGCGTTGACTTCCCCACATTTGGTAAACCAACAATTCCAACAGATAAAGACATAGTAACCCGACATTATATCCCAGAGATGGATAATGAGCTAAATTAGTTCTACCATTTGCAACAGCTTTTGTTCTAACAAATAGCCCACAAAAACTTCCAACGCACTACGGTGATTCCTGTCTTTTTTTTCGACTAGCAACGCAAGAAATCTCGATGCTCTATCTTCGGTGGTATTAGCATTTGGAAGGCGGAATATAATAAAATCGAGATTGGGACATTTTTCCTTGATAAACTGTCTCAATGCAGTATCACTCTGCATACAGTCCAAGTAGAGAAATTTTCGATATATTTTGATATACAATGATTCAGATAATCCTCCATCAAATAAGCGTGTCAGTTCCTGTTGATGTGAATTTTTATCATCTCGCATTATTAGATTATCATTCCATTTAATATGAGATAAGAAATAATCTAATGATTGTCTTGTATTTTTTCCAAGTTCGATGGACATATTGAAAATAACTCGAAATATCCTCGGTATGTCCTGTCTATCTAACTCTTCAAGTAGTTGATCTATTATTTCTGACGATAAATTTGATTCTCTAGATAAAAGTATTTCTTTACACTGTTGTTTGTTCAAAACTTGTGATGGATATTCAAACATTTGACTCTGCGCAACATCCACTCCAATTACCCTAAGATTCTTACTTACGAAATCATTTTGTCTTGTTGCACCCTCGATGCCCCCGCTCACCAAGATTATTTTCATACCATTCTCGAGTAGTTTCTTAATTGTTTGAAAATTTAACCCCCCAAACTCATTTTCCAGAGCTCCAGATTCATCAATTATTAATATCTCAGGCATTTCCTCTTGTTCTGCCATTATTTCTTCAAATGGATCTGGTAAAAAACCGTACAGTTGTGCGTCTATAACCATAAATGATCTTTTTGCTTCAATTAGCAGATCAACGATTCCTCCAGTTGTTATTCCTTCAAGCTTTTTTAAGAAAAGTTCTGTTTTGCCTAGCCCAGATTCACCTGCTATCAACACCAATTTACTCTGGTCTAATTCTGCCAGAACTTGTTCTGAGAAATCAGTCAACAACTCACCCAAAAGTTGTCCTTCAGGGCTCTCTTTGAGTAATCGACCACTATCAAATACAAAAATAGAGGGTCTTAGCCTTTCATCCATGCATCTATTCTATCAAAAGAATATACCAAGGGGTGATAATAACCTATATTTAATTGATCTTTTGCTTTTTCAGTTCGCCAAGAAACCATGTCCATTCGGCATCAGCATGATCCTTAGACGGTAAAAAAGGGCAAATAATTATGTAATGGAGTTGCTCAGTAGTTGTTCCCCAACAACCGTTTAACAACCAATTTTATGCAGATCTCTAATTGACACACCAATAAATAGTATGATTTGATGGTAGTTATAAATGAGCAATTTAGGAGAAAAGCAAGGTTTTGATGGTGGAGCAAGAAAAATTGCGAGAGCGTACTACTCTGAGCCAATGGAAGAGTGTTACTATTTACCTAGAAATACTCAAACTAAATCCTTAGGTGAACGAATAAGAAAACGGTTCACTGCTCAAGAAAAAAAAGTTGATGATGAAAAAGAAAAAAGCACCAACCCAGTACGTAGAGTACGATGTGAAATATTCGAAAATCTTTCTATAAATGGTGACTATGCCGGGAACGATCGTGAAAAACGAAATATTCGCATCAGTGGAAAAAGCATTTCCGAATACTTATCTGCCAATCAGTTAGCAGTAATCGAATATGCAAACGCAGATACTACGTTCTACTTCATTGTAGAAGAATCAAGAATTAACTCAGATCAAATTACTCTAGAAGAATTAAAATCACTTGTCGACATTCAGTGTGCAAACAGGGGATCTTACGATCGCATTCCCGTGACATATCACTCGCACTTACAAGTTGGATGCATTATCCTAGCTGGGATTAATCCCAATCGTCTTCCCAAAGCTCACCATGGTGTAGTGTCGGGCACTCACAGAGACACCGAAATGCTCTTACCTGTACTCATGGCATTTCGCCAATACGTTCAAGACCAAGATCCTAATTTAACGATTACTTCCCCGGCGGAGTTAATGCCGCCAATAGTTAATAGTTTGGATCTGTATGCTATTTCTTCATCATCCGCACGAACCGAAGATAACATTGCGTATATAAATATTGCCTCAAAACAAATGACTGGCCAACTCAAAGAGATGCTAGCAAAATTGGGCATTATTCCCGCTGATTCTGTTGCGAGAGAGTACAACAATTTATTGAGTTATCTCCAACAAGTTAGGTGGCGTCCAGAAATCCAACGTAAACTAAATTCATTAACCGAAGCTAGACTCCGAGAATCACTGCGGACAGTATTAAGACGTTTTCAAATTATGGATGCTCCGTCGAGTTATGTTTCTGTTGACAACTACAAACGGGTGGAATATGGACATATAGCCCTAACACCAGGTCTCTTTGGAATGCAATCCATAGATGATGAAGGTTATACTATTAGTCTTCATAGCCGAGAGGTAGATGAAGATATTGGACTTGCACTAGAGCAATTTACTGAAGGTATACCAAGAGCAGCAATATTATTTAGTGAACCCAATAATTGGGACGATACTCATACTAATTACTATTTAATTATTGGTCCCAACCACCCAGATATAGTCAGTCAAGCCAGAACACATAATAATAGACTCGTTCCTTTGTTTGAATACGATGTGGTACTTCACCCCAATCTTGATACCCTACAACAAAAACCCAACTATCTACTTGATAGCTCTGAGTCGCCCAAACTTCCGCTAACTGTTACTATTCGAAAATCATGTGGTTTCGCCCTCGGATCGCAACAGTATGTAACACAGGGTCAAACAGAAGCTTCAAAAGCGGAAGGGAAAAGGTTAATCGCAGCTTTTATTGAATCCAGAACAAATTTGCATAATCCAGAAAATGGAGATAGTGATTTTAATTTAATTAACTTTGGAGTATCTGAACAAGGCATTGAATAGCTGATTATAAGCAACAGCTTTTAACATATGCTATTGTAATATTGTGAGCAATAAATACGATACACGTTGGTTTGGTGACGATGAGAATTCTGGGTTTCAAACACATTCAATTGAGAATGGATTATATTATCCTGATGAAGATTTTGATCTGAAGAAACTAAAAGAAGATTTGGCCACCGTATTTGCTCCCAATAGCAAAGATGAAGCAATTGAAGAAGAGGACGTGCCAGTCATTCGTAGAGTTAATATAAGAGCATTTACACAGTTATCTATTGTGGGTGATTATCCTGGGAATAATTATGAAAAAAAGAACATCCAGTTTGACGGAAGAAGAATTTTCGATTACTTATTATCCAGAGATATGGCGGTGGTTGAGTATTGTCATGGTGGCATCGTACTCTATTTTGTTATTCCAGCTCATCAGGTCGACCAAGCGCTAACAGCAGAAGGTCTTGTTAAACTATTTGAAAAAAGTATTGTATCGAAAAGTGAGTATGGCAGAATCCCCCTCACCTATCATTCTAAACTAGGAATTGGATGCGTTTCTTTGACTGACTTGGGCGATCTCCCCAAGACCCATCATGGCGTGATGGAAGATACCCACAGGAGTACTGAGATGCTCCTGCCTACCCTTATGGCTTTTCATAATTTG
>CAYNWG010000059.1:0-1001 GCA_964400865.1 uncultured Pseudomonadales bacterium | reverse complement strand
CAGTTATATCTCCCCCAACGGTTCAATCCTTAGATTTTTATCCTATCAAAACTAAAACACCAGATGCAAAATCCTCGGCATACATTAATGCACCGGCAAAAAACTTGGGCAAAGGTTTAAGGCAAGCGCTTGCCTTTTTGGGTGTTGAACCCGTTGATTTAGCTACCAAGAACAACCAGAGTCTAGTTGAATACTTGCGTGATTTGAGATGGAAAGACGAACTCTATCCAACTATTCAAACTTTATCAGAATACCACTTGCGCACCGCTCTACTTACACTGCTATCTGGATCTCAATTCTCAAGCGGAGAAGCTGTAAATGTTTCGTTGGATGAACTCGAAACTAGTAGTTACGGCTATATCATCCTAACCCCAGGAATTTTTGGCCAACAATCTTTGGATGATGATGGTGACACTCTGTCCATTTGGAGTCCAGAGGTAGACGAAGACGCCGGTCTGGCTGTAAACCAACTGATTGATGGAATGCCCAAAGCTGCAATTTTATTTCAGGAAACTTACGGTGGTGATATTTATCTAGTTGTTGGTCCTAATCATCCCGACATTATTGATCAGGCTAATAAACACGATTCAGACCTCACTCCATTATTTGAATATGATGTTGTGTTATCGGTAAATCTTGCCAGACTTCAAATCGATCCTGAATGTCTGATCGATCCCACAAACAACCCCCTTCCAATTATCATTGCAATAAATAAATCCGGCGGACATGCTCTTGGGTCAAGAGAATATCTTGATGAAGGTCAAACCGAAGCTTCAAAAGAATTGGGAGCTAAACAGATACGATTACTTATAGAATCTATAATTGCTTTAAATGATCCTGAATATACTACTCAAATGACTCAGGCTATTAGCTTAATCTCTATGCTTGAACAATCTTAACCAAGACGAAGCTGCGTAGGTTATTCCTCTGTAGGTATCTTTCTGAGTCTTCTCCGGACTTCTCCCTTTCGGAGTTCTATGAGTTGACCTTTTTTGTAAAAA
>CAYNWG010000058.1:0-5666 GCA_964400865.1 uncultured Pseudomonadales bacterium | reverse complement strand
CAGAGCATCTCGCTGTTAACGAGAGGGTTCTAGGTTCGAGTCCTAGTCGGGGAGCTAAGCTTGATGATCAGAGATATTTAGGATCGTATCAAATGGTTTTACACCTTCATATCTAACTTCTATCTCACAAAAACGCCATAGGCTCGATTAGCCAGTTCTAATAAATATTAAGCCGAGATGTAGTATCTATCTTCGGCTTCTTGAAGTATGACTAAGCGAGTGGTTATATCTGCTTTTTGTTCGTGGAAAGACTGAAAGAATTAGTCATACCTATAAATCGCATTGTTGAACTGCTGGTCTTTTTCTTCAGGATTATCCATCCGAACGCATTTGTAGGGCAAGTTGAGCGGTATACAATTCTCTTTGATATTCATCATCAGTTTTGTAGGTTTCTCTATTTTTCTCTATCTCAGCCACTCTTTTTTCCAAATCTTCTCTGCTCCAGTTTCTCATTCTTTGAAGCTCATCGTGATCGGGATCAATACCATAGGTTGTCGGTATATCATATCCTTTAAATTCTTGCATTATAGTTTCCTCTCCAGATTAGTTTACCGGTACTAATAGTATCATACCTTACGTATTTTTTCTATTTTTTATTACATTTTTCGTACCTCTATCAAAGCAGAATTAATACAGTATTAAATGACGTTCTAGCTCAATCCTGCTTGCTTTAATAACGAATAATTCATAATCTCCACTAGGTCCGGTGCGACCACCTGTTATTGATTCAATAACTACAGCGGTTGTTGCTGTCATACGATATTTACCACCTCCATGAGCAAGGGTTGTTTTTGGCTCACCATTCTAACTGCCTTCTTTGCTTATAGTGTATTTTGCCATATTTCTCCTTTTAATTATAAAAGTAAAACATATATAATCATTTATATATGATTGAAGTTACTCCCGGTTATGTTGGTGGTGAACCTATTCAATATCGACCAAGAGATCTTCAAGTTATTGCTGAGATGATTGCTGATGGCAGCTCTTTTTCTGTGACAGTTAGCACTAGTCCTCAGGTTGGAGATTTAGTAACGCGTATTAGTAACCAACTTTCTGACTTAGGAGCAGTCCAGCCAACTGTTCTTTCTTTGGATTCGCCCACCTTAGCGGCAGATATTGCTGGAGTAACCGATGTTGCGATGAGCAGCTATGGTTTCCCGAGCACTTATAAGCAACAACATCCAGAGTATTATATCTGGGTGAATGCTGATCACATACTGAATGCCGGTTTGGCTGCAGAACTTTCTAGAATTAGCAAATACAGAAGGTGTATTTTCATTTTTGACCACCCGTATGATTTTTCTAGTCTTCATCCTGCATTAAAATATGCACTGGGATCTGAGACCGACAGAAATATGATCCTCAATCCCACTGCGTAAAAAACTTCTGTTTTTTGGAAAAATTACTAGAAGCCACCATCGCGGTGGGTTATTTGGCTTCTAATTCGCATTCGAGTTCACGCCCTCCCTGAAAAGATGGCGATTTCGTTTTTTACAAAGTCTTTCAGACCACAGCATCTTACATTGCTCTCTTGACCTAGTATCCGATAAACTACTTCCTCATTTTTTCTTTCTGTAGAAAACCTGTATTGAATGCGAACTGTTGGTCAAGAAATAATTGTATAATATTATATCCCATAACATTGACTTTTTACTTGATATCTGATACTATTACTATATCAAAATTGATATTAGGCTAAATACTACCATTGCGGTGGATACTTTGGTCATCTTTCATTTTTGAAGCACATTTAAAGATCAAGATTACTTAATTTACCAAATGTTTGGTGTTGCTAGTTTTTTGCGAATATTACTGATACTTTTCAATATTCGTGAGAAGCTGGCAACACTAAGTCAGCTGGTTCCTCCTGCCATACAGGAGACATCTGATTCTGGAGGATACACCATGGTTTATTTTGTTGGATCGTTCTGGCTCATCGCCTTTGGAGCGTTGGGCCTCTTGGCCCTGCTGGCCACGGTCTACTTCTTTGTCGAGAGAAGGGCCGTAGCAGCAGTCGTGTTGGGCGTCGTTGGCCTAGTTTCGGTATATCTGGCCATTTTCGCCGGCACCCACTTCAGAGTGCCGGTAAACCACAGGTCGCTCCTGATTGACACCGTCAACCAGAAGGTGATCGGTGTCCGTGAAGAGGGGGTCCAACAAAAGCCCCTCATCGGTATAAAGGTGATGAATTGGCCTGCCAATCGTCAATATCGGCTGATCGCAGATGCCACGACTGGCACCCAATCTGCGACAACGTCGGACAAGATTGCGGTGCTGGTAGACAGCACAATGTTTCTTGATCTCAGTCAGATGGATCTGGCTGGGGCCTTCACTGCCGTGAATGGCGACTGGGATAAATTCGAGGCCAACTATCTCATACCGCAGATGCTCGACGAAAACCGTCGGACAACTGCGAAGACCGAGCTCCTGACCGTTGCTACGCAAAAAGACGTCTGGACCGCGGCGTTCGATGAGAATGCCCAACGATTTTTTACCGACTCCCGAAAGGGTTACGGAATCGAACTCGTTCCAGGCCAAACAATAATGAGTTACGATTTTGTGAACCCAGCGGATGCCGCTCGCTTTGACGATAGCAACACCTCTGTCTTCTTACAGCAAAAACGTGAAAACGAACGTCGAGCGCTGCTGATAGAAGCTGAGATGGTTGGAATCAGAGCAAGCATGGTGGTTTCGACCACCCAGGGCACCATCCAATCAATGGAGTCTCTGAGGCAGTACTTGGCTACGGTACCTATCGAAGAACGGCAACAGATCCTGGACTACCTGCCCATACTCACGCAGATGGAGTACTTACGTCTGGTCGGACAGCAGGAGCCAGACCTCATCTTCCCACCTGCGGGCGGACCGGCTGCGGTGATTGACACCGCAAAGTAATCTGATCGACAAATGTGACGAGCGCCCCCTGGAAATGGGGGCGCTTTTCGTATACCTAAGAATAACCAGTAGATCGTCTTCCAGATCAAGTGTCCGAAGAATACTACGAGGAGGCCAAAGTTGGCGACATTATCACCACTGAGGCGATGGAGGTTCATGAGTATCTGGTGATACTCATGTTCATGCTTTTTATGGTGGGAGTTTTCGCCATGTGCGTCCAACTTTTCTAGTGATAAACCTGCAGAACCAAATAGTGCATGGCACTGGGTTACTCGTTGAAGAGTTGCTCGGTGCCCGCCTCTACGGATGTGTGTCCGTACTGATGAGTCCAAAAGGACGAAAGGGATTTGACACTAAAAGATTGAAATATCAAATATGTGGAATTGTTTTTATATTCAGTACCCAATTTTTCCAAGTGCCAATCTCGCTATTAGTAAATGATTCGTTTGGCGAGTGTTTAAATATTTCGAAATGGTCAACATAATAATTTCCAATTTCTAGTGATTGAAAGTTCAACGCAAAGACGCCTCTTTGATTGTCTCTCCAAACTCTAACTTTTGCATCTTCTCCAAACTTACTTATTTTTTCGTCGGTATATGTACATCCACTTCCATCATCCTCCCAAGGGCACAAACCTCCAGGTGCACTGGAAAATGAATACTCGCTATTTGCTGTTTTTACTATCTGCTCATATACACCCATGCCTTTAATTTTTCTTTCAGTCTGAATGACTGATGCGCTTAAATCTAAGTCAATGATGATATCCACAGATTCTACTCCAGGGATAGTATTTCCCTTATCGTCGTACTGCTGAACATTTTTCCCAACTTCAAGAACGGACTTCGTTAGTTTAACTGAAGAAAGGATTTGATTTAAATAGGTCTTGGCGACACTTTTGTCGCTCAGTGGGTAGTCATAGCTAATGTGTAGTTGATTGGGCGGTAGACCATCAGTTGTCTCTTCAAGCGGTATAAGAACATACGTACTCCCGCGATTGATATACTCTTCGGGTTTATCACACATCTCTGAAGGTCCAACGCCATCTGCTGTTTCTGCGTTTTTTGTACCAACTACAATTGTCTGTTTTTCACCATATACATAACAATAACCAAATCCGGTTACTCGCCAGACATTAATATTGATTGTGTGACCCTCAGAGATGTTGGAAAACGTTAACTGAGGATCTTGGTTGGAATTAGGTTTGTCATTCACTTGCCAGCTTTGTGGATAAGAAAAACTAAATCTATTCTTTGGGTCTGTGTATGTTCGCGATTCGGGCGTGGTGGCTGTGGGGGACAGAGTAGTAGAAGTAGGAGGCATTGTTGGTGTTGAGGGTTGTAAACCAATTTTTTGGTCTTGAGTGAAGAGTTGATAGCCAAGTGCAATTGCAACTCCTACCGCAACGATAAGCAAAGTAGTAAGAACAAGTGTAATTTTTGACTGATTTTTAGGTGGCTGGAGGAGTTGTGCGTTTACGTCCACAGTTTCGATTGGCGAAATTTGATTATTCATAAGCTTTAGCTTATCAGGAATGCTCTAACCTTGTCTAATGCAGTGGAGTCAATGTTTTACGATCAGACATGATACAATTTTCTTGAGTGCAAGCTTTGAAAATATTCATTTTAACTTTTGGCATTGTTGCTTTATTGATATTATTCCCCACATTGAGTGGTCTTGCTGTTTTCTCTAAGGGAGAATTTGCTTATCTGGAATCAATGGGAATTATTTTTACATATATAACACTTTTTTCAATTTCTTTATTACTCCTTGCAAAAAAATTTCCTAAGCCTGCAATAAAAAACCCATTAGTAAAAATTACTTTTTTTGCAGGAATATTGGGAATAAATATTTTTCTATTGATGCTCGTCATTCTGATTACTTGGATTCGTTTTGATGTAAAATCACATTGCCAAGACGCAATAAGAACATATGGTGGCGACTGCACCAACGCTTTAATCAGCTTGCTTGATGACGATAATCAGAGTCTTCGATCAAGAAACAATGCCATCTATGCCTTGGGACAATTGGCGGATGATCGGGCCCTACCCACGCTAGAGAGCTACTACACAGGAATACTACCGGAGAGAGAACCTTTGCATACAACCCTCAGCCAGTATGAATTAAAAAAAGCGATTACATGGTGTAAGGAAGGAAATGCGCTGAACTGGCTGTATTGGGACCAGAATAATTGGCAGTAAATAATTATCTCATTTCATGACAGAACTAGAGTTCAATTGTGTCTCCACCAAGGCGATTGATGAAATAGGTATCATGAGAAATATAGAGAATTGCACCAGGAAAAGTCTCAAGCATTGTTTCAAGTTCTTCAATTGAGGGTAAATCCAAATGATTCGTTGGCTCATCAAGAATTAACAAATTTGGCTCACCAATAAACATTTTAATTAATTGAAATCGTGCTTTTTGACCACCCGACAGATTGGCAATTTTTTGGTGCGCATCTAGCTTGGTGTCAAATAAATATTGAGCAAGCAGGCTATAGACTTTTCTTTCATCAATGGCTACTCGTTTCTCCTCATGAATGACACGAATGGCTTCGGCCAGTGGCAATGAAAGATACTTGTCATCAATTTCTTGTTGGTACTCGCCAATTCTCAGATCATTGCCAAATTTAATTTCACCGCCAAAAAGATTGGCGGTTGGTGGCAGCTTTTCTGATAACGCAATCAATGTTTTTACCAAAGTACTTTTTCCGGCGCCATTCCTACCTTTAATAAAAACACGACTACTTTCTTTGAGGCTGAAATTAATTT
>CAYNWG010000057.1:4291-5717 GCA_964400865.1 uncultured Pseudomonadales bacterium | reverse complement strand
TGGTACCGCTGCCACTCATTAGGAAATTCTTTTTTTATTGTGTCAATGGCTTGTTTGAGTAATTCTGGATTGAGTTGATAGGTTTGAGTGGCAGCTGCAACTTTTTCTATGACTGTAGCAATTGGGGTATTGTTATCAACAATAATTTTTTTATTAATAATTACATTGGCAACAATGTTTGGTTTTAGATTGATGCGTTGAGCCTCAGAAAATACCTCATTTGCCCACTGCGCAACTACCTGTGTTTCTAAAAAGAAAGCGGAATTCTTTGGTTCTACATGAAAATCTTGCTCCCAGCGCCGAGCAATCGATTCTGGTAATTCTGGTAACTGAGTACGCATCATATCAATTTGAGCTTGAGTAAACTCAATCGGCGGCAAATCCGGATCTGGAAAATAACGATAATCTTCAGCCTCCTCTTTAGTTCTTTGGGAATAAGTCACTTGCTTTTGCATATCCCAACCGCGGGTTTCTTGAGCTGGAGTCTGGTTATCATCAATAAGTTCAGCTTGTCGAACGACTTCATAGGCAATTGCTTGCTCCATGAATCGAAAAGAATTGATATTTTTTACCTCAACTTTATAATTTGGTAGCTTATCTGGAGAATCGGTAAGCGATATATTTGCCTCCAGTCGCATGCCGCCTTGTTCCATATCGCAATTGGAAATGTCTAGATATCTGAGGATCTGTCGAAGTTTTTTGGCATATTCTTTTGCTTGTGAAGCAGTATGAATATCTGGTTCAGTGACGATCTCAATCAGGGGTACACTCGAACGGTTAAAGTCAATGAGGCTCACCTTTTCACCCTCGATGATCTTGTGAAGTAGTTTGCCAGTATCCTCTTCTAGATGAATACGACGAATTCTTACTCTACCTTCGCTGGTTTCTACAAAACCATGCTCACAAAACGGTAAATCATATTGGCTGATCTGATAGGCTTTGGGTAAGTCGGGGTAAAAATAGTGCTTGCGGTCAAACTTGGAAAATAGATTGATTTTGCAGTTGAGAGCTAAGCCAAGCTGGATCGTCCACTCAATGGCTTTTTTATTAGCCACCGGCAATGCTCCAGGTAAACCCAAGCAAACAGGACACGTATAAATATTTGGCTGTGAAGCTCCAAATGGATCATTTTTACAACCACAAAACATCTTAGAGTTAGTTTTAAGCTCAGCATGGACTTCTAGGCCACAAATCAGGTGTCTCATACTTGCCTCCAGCTATTCCAAGTG
Organism: uncultured Pseudomonadales bacterium; assembly: GCA_964400865.1. Lineage (GTDB taxonomy): Bacteria > Patescibacteriota > Microgenomatia > UBA1400 > PJMF01 > DAOQVB01. Next base: position 4,488 of record CAYNWG010000057.1, on the reverse strand, counting down.
GTCGCTTTTTCGTATGCGTCCGCAATTTGAATCGCTCTGCCCTCTTGCCACTTGGGAGTCATGATATTTAAGCCTAAGTACAAGTTGGTATCTGGATTGCGATAGCAAGGAACACTAATGCCGGGTAATCCAGAAATAGAACTTGGTTCAAGCAGCAAGTCTTCTAACTCGCCAAACATAGCAGCCCCTTTGCTGGC
>CAYNWG010000057.1:0-4191 GCA_964400865.1 uncultured Pseudomonadales bacterium | reverse complement strand
GCGCCAAGGTTTGAAAGCACTTGACTGGCCGCATCAAAATGCGGCCAGATCTCATCTAAACCTGGTAAATCGCGATACAAAACACCAATTTTCATGCCTGTAATAGATTTGTTTAAAAATGAAGTAAAATCAGGCACCGACTCTTCCGATGTTGTGCCGTCATATGGATCATGTCCAGCGATGGCATTGAGTAAGAGGGCGGTATCTTCCACGGTTTTGCCAATTGGACCAGGTGAATCTGTTGAAGATGCCATCGCAACCACGCCATACCGACTACAACGCCCATAGGTTGGTTTTAGACCAACAACACCGCACCAAGCAGCAGGTTGACGAATCGAGCCTGCCGTTTCACTCCCAATGGCCCCCAGACACATATCTGCGGCAACCGCTGCCGCGCTGCCACCTGAGGATCCACCCGGTAAATGATGGGTATTTCTAGGATTCAGGGTTCTACCATATTGAGAAGTCTCGGTAGATGAGCCATGAGCCCATGCGTCCATATTGGTTTTGCCATAGATAACCCCGCCTGCTTCAAGTAATTTGGTCGTAACAGTTGACTCGTATTGGGATTGGTAGCCATCTAGGACTAGTGAAGCTGCAGTAGTGGGCAAACCTACAGTGTTAAAGTTGTCCTTGAGAGCAATAGGCAATCCAGCGAGTGGCAATGATGCGACTTTTCTGGCTTGAACTGAAGCTTTTTCATTCGTAGAAAGATAAACATTGAGATCTTTATTTTGTGTTGAGACCGCTAGATCGGTAGCTTCATAGATTTCAGCCAAACTAATTTCTTTCGTTTGCAAACCATCGAGGGCTTGCTTGATGGTTAAAGCATTGGGAGTTATTGGTTTTTTTGTCATTCTTCATCCCTATCAATGATTCTTGGTACAACAAAAAAACCCTCATGCGACTTTGGGGCATTTGCCAGCGCCTGAGTTTGTGAAAACATTCTTTTTTCTTCTACAAAGTCCTCACGAGTAACATTTTTAAGTCCAGTAACATGATGTGTCGGCTCAACCCCTTCAACTGAAACCTCTGATAAATCGCTAATGACCGAAAGAGTGGTGGAAAAAGCTACTGATAGTTGTTTAGTTTCAGTCGCAACAATTGGAATGTGAGCTAAGTTTGCAGTGTGCTCGACTAGTTTTTCACTGAAGCCTGTCTTATTTTTCGAGGACATATGTGTAGGAATCGTACCATACTGATCAAGAAAACCAAAGTAGAGTTACTCAAACAATAATTGATTGTAAGGCTTGAATTCTTTCTTCGACTGGGGGGTGAGTATTGAACATGTTGGCAAACCACCCCACCCCACCCTTTTGATTTTTAAGTGGGTCACTGATGTATAAATGAGCCGTGGCTTTGTTAGCAGCTTCTAAGGGCTCTTGATCCTGAGAAATTTTTCCCAGAGCAGATATCAAACCAGTTGGGTTTTTAGTGATCGCCACCCCACTTGCATCAGCTAAAAACTCTCGTTTTCTGGAAATGGCTAGTTTGATCAAATTAGCAATCAGTGGTGAAAGGAGAACTAAGACAAAGCCAACCAGTCCTAAAATCATCTCGATTTGTCCAGAATCGCGGCTATCACGTCGTTTGCCACCACCCAAGAAAGAAATCCTAATCATCCAGTCAGCCAACAGGGCAATAAAGCCAACCAAGATGCTGACAATTGACATCAGTAAGATGTCATAGTTGGTCACGTGAGCCAGTTCATGGGCTACTACTCCTTCAATTTCGCCACGATCAAGCCTAGTCAATAATCCAGTTGTAGCCACAACTGCAGAATGTTTGGGATCTCTACCTGTGGCAAACGCATTCATTGCAGTATCATCAATAACATATAGTTTTGGCACTGGAATCTGCAAACCCATGCTTAAGTTTTCTGCCACGGTATAAAAATCAAAGAATTCTTCGCGAGTGGCAGGACGAGCTTTGGAAACTGCTAGTACGACAGTATCAGAAAACCAGTAGGAACCGAATGAAACGACTCCTGAAAATAGTAATGCAACTCCAACCAAGCTCAAATCGTAGCCAAATGAATATGTCATTAACCACGCTGCAACTCCCACAAAAACAGTAAAGCCAACAATGACTAACCAAGACTTTCGCTTGTTTTGAGCAACTAGCTGATAATGAGTCATTTTTGTAAATCGACTTTGACGTCTTCCATTTCTTTGGCGGAAACTTCAATGTGCTCACCACTAGTTGGTGTTACCAGACCTTTCTCAGCGGTAAAACCAAAGAGTCCTGCAATGATATTGGAGGGAAAAGTAACTAGCTTGACGTTATACATTTGAGTCAAATCAATTAATGTTCTTCTGGAATACATTAATTTATCCGAGGTGTCAGTTAGCTCATCCATAAATTTAGTGACAGTTTTATCTGCCTTCAGTTCTGGATTACTTTCTACCAGCACTTTAATTTGAGGGATCATGCTTTGGAGTTGATTGACAGCTGTGTCCATATCATTCATGTTGCCAGATTTATCTGCAGCCTGGACGGCTTTGCGAGCACTGGTGATAGCGTCATAAATGCCCTTTTCATGTTTGAGGTAACCTTCCACTGATGTTTCTAGATTGGGGATTAACGAGGCTTGTCGTTTGAGTTGGTTGCCAATTTCTTGAATGCTCGCGGCAATCTGGGTTTTAAATTTTTGCAGTCCGTTGTAGACGGATACGACGTAGAAACCAAGACCAATTAAGATGAATAGTAATATGGGCAAAATTCCTGACAACATACAGACTCCTTATATAGTAAATACAACTACTATGAATCTATCATATCATCATTTTGCAAAGCGGTGGTTGTTTTCTTGCACGTAATTGTGGTTTATTATAAACAATGATGCAAGAAGATTCTAAAGATTTGGGCAAGAATGGAGAGCAAGCAGATAAAAATGAAACTAAAGCTCTTCCAAGCACAATTCCAGAAATAGTTTCTGACCAAACTGCACTAACAAGTATTTTTGACCGCGCCAGAAATGAATGGTTGGAGGCATATAATCACTCAGAACTACTGTCACGTCTCAAACAATACCTTTCCATGACTCCTGAGGAAAGAAAAAATGCTCGTGAATTAAAGAAATACCTTAGGGGGGTAAGAAAATATGGTCAAACTTTAAAATCCGCTTGTTATTTTTGTAATTCAGTAAACAAATTGCCTCGCAGTATGGATTTATTTCTTAGGTTTTTGGGTAAAGTCGTAGACGCATTTTCAATGCAAAAAGGAAATAAGTATGCCGAAAGAGTGGTGGCGATTATGGAGAAGGGTGAACTTCGTATAGAAGAATTTCAACCAGTCACTCATGTAGATTATAAACAGAGACTGGCTGGCCTTGTAAATAAGATACAGACTCATTTAATGCCAAAGAAAATTACCGTAGAGGATTATCACACCTTGCGGAAAGACCTTCGGTCGATTAAAAATCTTTGTGTTTTAGTAAGTAGCCAGGAGGGTTGTGATCGCAGAATTCAACAAATTTCCGACTATTTAGACAGTTTAAATTCGGAATTGGGGAAAATACATGATGAATACGTGAAAAAAGAGTTAAAAGAAAAGGTGGATTATCACGGAACATATATGAAAATAAGCTCAAAACTTAAAGCGAGAATGCGGCGCTTTTTAGAGTTATTTCAAGTGAAAAATGTAATGCAGGTTTGATAGTTCAGAATCGTAATAATGCAATGGGAACATAAAAGCGAAGTTTCTCCAACATATCTAGAAACAGCGACCTTCGCTGAGGCAAGTGAGCTCAAGTCTGAAGAATTTCTCAAGAAAGTAGAACAAATCCGAAGAGTCATTCCGGAGTCAGAAAGAATGGTTTCTGTTGATTGTGATCCCAAGAGTTTGCGAGCTGAAGCTGATTTTTTGTTGCAAAATGAAGACTATCTTGCCTTACAAGAAATGGATATTGACCCATTTCCACTTACGATATTTGGTACAAGTGAAATTATTCGTGACAATCGAGACACGGGTTCATATATGAAGCTAACAATAGACAAACAACTTTTGATGCCCGAGCTTCTTAACAGATTTGAGCACGTTACCGCTGATAGGGTAGAATTTGACCTGGCAATGCTAAACGCTCTTGAGATTAGTAAGAGAAGGAAAATCTTAGCAACAATTGGAGAGTGGGAAAAACAGACTGGATTGCTTGTCAGGTTTGAAGGAGTGGTGGGCAAGTCAACTCTTTGA
>CAYNWG010000056.1:1225-5848 GCA_964400865.1 uncultured Pseudomonadales bacterium | reverse complement strand
ACGAATCTTTCTGTATCGGAATGGTTTTCAGAGACCATAGAACAACTTTACTTTTCCAAAATCACTTTACTACCAAATTCTTGCTTTAACTGTAATGGTTTACAAATTATGTTGTTGATCTTGCGGTCACTGTTTGCTACCTCAGTGGTGGCCCATAGTTGTAGATAAATTTTATATAGTGGTATAGTACTAGCAATACTATTAAGTGAGTATTTTTTATGCAAGAAATTGCTACGATGACGACTAAGGAAATTGCTGCTTTAATGGCCAAAGAAGAACAAGATGGTCCCGAAGCTCAACCACTTCCTCCTGAACAAATTATTGCTCGGTTTCGATATGATCATAGCCGTGCTGCACAATACCGAATTTCTTTAAATTTTGCTGAGCTAAAAAAACTTCTTCCAGATCAATTACGGTCTACTGTTCACTACTTTGGCGTTGCGCTAAGTAATTTTCGATTTGGTTTTGATATTCTTCCACCTAGCTTTGATATTCCCGCATCATTCATTCCTGAAGTCATAGAAGAAGATTTGGAACACAGAGTGCAGGACCTAATAAATCGTCTAAATGAAATACCCGAAACAATTCGTGCGCCCATAATCACCCTAGCTGATGAAGCTCTTAGAGATGTAAATGAAGCAACAAAGTTGGTTTGGGAACATGTCAAGATCGGACACGGTGAGAACGGCAAAAGCATTTACCAAACAGCGAAGGTAAAAGCAAAAGAACAACTATATGCTAGCGTAGCTGCAGGCATAGAACAACTGCAGCTCGGCGTCCTCACTACTCAAGCTGAGCAACGTTTCGATGTTACAAATCAGCCTGATGCAAAAGCACGTTCTCGCGCATGGCATGTCGCAAATGCAGTTATTACAACACTCACTCCTGATGAAATTTTTATTCCGTAATCAGACCATTTGCTAACCCAGTCTTCTAGATCTACTCAGTCAAGTTTAACTTTCGTGGTTTCATTTGGTAAAAACGTTGCCACTGCGGGATCTGCCGAGGTAACGATCGCTTGATGATTATTAATTAGTTTGACCACAACTTGCTGATTTTCTTCGTCTAATTCAGAAAAAATATCGTCTAGTAACAACAGAGGCTTTTGGCTTGTCTGCGTTTCAATATAGTTAAGTTGGCAAGCCTTGAGCCATAAAACGGCCAGCCGCTGCTGGCCGCGTGAACCATATAATGCCACGTCATGATACTCAGTCAATCGACCTCGCCATAGATCTTGAACGTCGCAGCTGACACTAAAATCATCTTTGTGCGGTCCAACTAGACTGTGACCAGAAGCAACGGCTCGTTCTTGATAGTGATCTATTCTTTCTTGCGTGATAATTGATGGTTTATATGCAACCTCCAAACGTATGGCAAAAGGAACTTTGATTGCCGCCAGCAAAAACTGCTCACGCTGGCGTTGCAAATACTCACCGTGCTTGACCATGGCTCGCTCCCAGTATTCTAGAATTGTGGTTGGCTGGCGATTATCACGCACCGTTTCTAGCAACTTGTTATACCGTTTCAAACTTTGCTCGTAGGTTTTGGCGGATCGCAAATATTCAGCATCAAAACTACCTATCACTTCGTCCAAAAATCGTCGCCGACGACTGGGAGACCCCTCAATTATTCTCATGTCCTCCGGTCGAAACACCGCAGTTTGCAATTGACCCAGCATTTTATGAAGCTGTCGATTGATGCCATTGACCGAAAAATGCTTATGGTGGGTTTTTTTACCTTGAAGCATGCCGCGAGTTAACAAGACAGATAATTCCGTTTGCTCTTGTTCTCGGTCTGCCTCACCTTGCTCGCTCATCTCGCTTCTAAGGTTGCCCGTGATTCTCGCCCATTCAGCAGAAAAACCCACCATTTCTTCAACCTTGCCAGCACGGAAACTTTGGCCAGTGGCTAGTAAATGAATTGCTTCAATAATTGATGTTTTGCCACTGGCATTGGAGCCAACAATTAGCGTTGCACGCTCAGAGAAATCAATCTTTAAGTCTTCATGCGAGCGAAAGTGTTGTAAATGCAACGATTGCAGCATAATCTAATCCTGCCAGTAGTATACAGGCTGGATTATTCAGTTGATTTATTGCTTGAATTCGATATTGAAAAAACCGAAGCTACTTTGTGGAATGCGTAGGTATCCAGGAGCACGCAGGTTGAAAGTTGATTTGAACTCGCTACCGGGAATACTCAGGTTGCCACGATTGGTACTGACATTAACCGTGGTGGTTTGACCATTACTACTATGACTGACACTAACTGACGATACATTTGTCACAGCTCCTCCTGAATTATTGGCTTTATCTCGCAGTTCGCTCATGGAATAGGGATTACCGCCGCCACCGATTTGACATTGATTGATAGTTGGCGGCTGAATCCTACTCGTGTCGGCTCCATTTGGGTTACTCCGCACAATCCAGGCGTTAATAATGTCGGAAAATTCTTCCTGAGAAAGCCAAGGATGCGAGCGGCCACAACTGTCACCGCTTGATGAATAGCCATTACGATACCAAGCTTTATAAAACCACGGACTGCTCGCTTTGTTTTCCCACGCTCGAGTAGACCAAGATCCATCAGCGGACTTATCGGTCGTATCCCATCCAGATGTATTGCTATACCCACCATGCGTCGAGGCATACTGAGTAGAAACTGGGCTACCACCGCCATCAACCAAAACCCAACCTCGGGTATCATTGACCGCTCGTTCCCAATCTCCGCCCTTCTTTTGATTTTTGAACACCTGACAAGCTTCGGTAGTACAGATTGATTTTGAACCATTACCTGTGTATTTAATCGCAAAAGTGCGGGCGGCTATCGCTTGAGCCTTGAGGGCTTCCATGTGCCAACTACCTGGCATTTCATATATCCCTTGTAAATATTGATCTTCAAATGAAATTGTGCCCACCCCCTGAACACTGATTGAGCCCATAGCTGAATAGTCTTTTTTCAGAGTGGCATTGGGATAGTAGGCTTTTAAAATTTCTTCTGCAGATTGACCAGAATCTGCCCGAGCTTTGGCACCATACTGGCTCATCCCATTCCGATGTGTGTACCCACCAAAGCTAAAGACTGCAAACGAATTACTAGGTGCTTGGGCTTTATAACCAATTGAGGCATTAAAGTCATCAGCCAGTGGTACTTCGCCCACAGACGTTATAAAAGATCCTGATCGAGCATTAATAATTGATTGTTGTCGTGCGGAGAGGTCGGCAATTTTGCTTGAGAGAGTTTGTTGATAATCTTTGGCTTTGGCAATTTCTGTTTTAAAGAAAGCAGCTTGGCTATCCAACTGTTTTTCTAAGTTGGCCAAAACAACTTGGCGTTCTTCTAGTGCTTGACGATCACTTTCTAGTTCAGCTATGTCTTTGGTGATACTGCTTATTAACCGCTGGTCTTGTGCCTGCACTGATTCACGATAGGCTAAATCCTTGGTTAAGTTTCCCACCGTATTTTGAGATAACATAAGCAAGGGCGAGGCAACTAAACGTAATCGTATATATTGATCGTGCACACGCTTGGATAAAATTTGGTATTGGAGAGCTAGGTCTACTTCTCTTTTTTCGATATCGTTGCCAACTTGCACTACCTCACGCTTAGCAGTTTCAATTCCTGATCTCGCCGAGTTAATCCTCCCTTGCAAGTTGGCCACTTCTTTTTCTAATGGCTTTGTCGCCGCAACAGAAAGATTTTTTAACTTTTCCAGTTCATTGATTTGATTTTGCAGATCATCTACTGGGTCTAGTGCGCGAACGAAACCAGGTTGAAAGACTAGTGCTCCAAAAATTAACAATGGTAAAAAAAATCCAGTTCCTATTTTCAATGCTAATTTAACGAATCGTTTCATACTTGTTTGATCGCACTTGATTCAATAATTACCCCTCTTAAAACTCAGAGTGTATTAAGGTACAATAACACGTAAGTTATGAAAGGTAAAACCACTCTGGTTGGTATTTTGGTTTTGTTTGGAATTTTTCTTGGTGTGGTGCCAACCAAAATCTTTGCACTTGAGAATTGTAGTACCAGAGGCATTACGATTGTTTCAAGCAATCTTACTGGTCCATTTTCTTTTACTGATCCAGTACAACTGAATATTAGGATCGGATCCAGCGGTACACCTGGATTAGTGACGGGCAATTCATATCGCCTATTTATCAGAGATGGATCACTTACACGAGAATCTCCTTCTCAAGTGATGGGCGCAAGTGGACAATTAGAGTGGCTTAATTTTGATTCTTTTGCCTCCCCCGGAGAACACACACTCCAACTAGCGGGTACTGGGCTGAGTGCTGATGGATGTCGGTTAGGAACGTATACCGTAACCGTGGGAGGTATAAACTGTGCCTATCTTAGAGTCAGTAAAGACTGGAATGCTGCCCCCAGCAATGGCAATGAGTGTTATGCAAATGCCACAAGTTGCGTGGAAGCTGGAATTTTTGGATCCAACTTACTTGTTGTGGCTAAGCTTACAAAACCAGATGGAAGCCCCTACACGAGACCGGTCATTTTCACACTTCATGGTCCAAATAATGCCGGAAATGATGAAGCTGTATCCAATTTTCTTTCAGCTACTCAAGAATATTCACATAACGGTTTTAGCCCAAATGCAGAAGGTACCTA
>CAYNWG010000056.1:0-1215 GCA_964400865.1 uncultured Pseudomonadales bacterium | reverse complement strand
GAGGCCGGAACAACCAATCCTCCCATTTGCCAAGGCACCTTTCTGCAAACGAATAATTGCCAAAGTTGTATTACCACGCCGAATGATATTGCTGAACAAATTAATGATCCATATGCTTTAGAACATCATGCATATAAAATTTGCGATCAAGTAAGTGGGTCGTTAATGACGCCAGAGGGTGCAAATGCCAAAGATCGATGTATTGCTTGTATTGGTGGAGACGAACTTGGTCGCGCTGGTATCTGGACAGCTGTAGGTTGTATTCCCAGAGAACCAGAAAAAATCGTCAATAGTCTGTTGCGTCTCGGCCTTGGTATGGGTGGCGGCTTTGCCTTAATAATTATTCTTGCATCAGGATTCGTCCTCAGCACTTCTCAGGGAGAACCCAAGCGCATCGAGGATGCCAAAGGTTGGCTGACCTCCGCTTTAGCAGGCATGCTTTTTATTATCTTCTCGGTGACACTACTCCATTTTATTGGCTATAGTATCTTCAAAATACCAGGATTTGGAGGACCATAATGAGAACTATTAGTAAAATTATTACCACGTTCTTCGCTAGCTTCTTCTTCCTTATGATTATTTCCCCCTTGGATGCTTCCGCATCCTGCGGGACTATAAAAAATGACCCTCCAAACTGGGGCACTATTAAGTTTTGTGATTACAATAACAATAACCAGGGTGAAGACCCAATTGAGTTTTCTTTTGTAAGTTGTACAACTGGACAAGCCAACGATGGACCACTTGGGGCTAGCTGTTGCAGCGATGCTGCTGGATGTGGAGTTGTCCCAAGCGTCACACCAACCTCAGGACCACCGGCGCCCACAGGACCCGCTGGCTCACCAACTCCCAGCGGACCAATTGCCAACCCATTAGAACCACCAACGGATGCTTTTTTTGATCTAGTCGACCCTCTACAACATGGTGGCGGGCAAACAGTGCTTGATAACGTTCCTTCTGCTTATGCGAGTCAATTACGCAGTCCGGGAGGAATCGTGAGTCGGCTACTCGTTTTTGCCTTCCCCTTGGCTGGCTTAATCCTATTTATGATGTTAGTGTGGGCTGGGTTTGAAATGCTTGTGGGTGCTCCAACTAAGAAATCCATGGATGCTGGCAAACAACGAGCGACTGCCGCACTGGTTGGATTTTTACTTTTGTTTGCCACCTACTGGATATTCCAGATTATCGAAGTAGTATTTGGTGTTAGAATTATTTGAG
>CAYNWG010000055.1:0-5894 GCA_964400865.1 uncultured Pseudomonadales bacterium | reverse complement strand
TGAATGCTGCTAAATATATCGCCAAACAGGTGGGAATTGATCGAGTTGAAGCTGAATTGTTGCCTCAGGATAAATTATTCAAAATCGGCCAATTACAAGAAGAGGGGTACAAAGTTGCGATGGTGGGAGATGGTATCAATGATGCGCCCGCATTGGCTGCAGCAGACGTAGGCATTGCCATGGGAACTGGTACAGACGTTGCAATCGAGTCTGCGGGCGCAACATTGCTTGGTGGTTCGATCAACAAGTTGCCACAAGTGTTGTCGCTCTCAAAAGCTACTATGCAAACAATCAAGCAGAACCTATTTTGGGCCTTTGCCTACAATGTTGTGTTAATTCCCGTCGCTATGGGGGCGCTCTATCCAATCAATGGTTGGTTGTTGAATCCCATGTTGGCTGGAGCCGCGATGGCTTTCTCTAGCGTCAGTGTCGTATTAAATGCTTTGCGCTTGCGCTGGGTCCGTCTAACATAATATAAAGGAGCAATGAATTTAGGATTAATATTTTTGACAGGTTTAACCACAGGGGGACTTTCTTGTGTGGCAGTCCAAGGTGGTTTGCTGACCAGCATGATCGCCAATCAAAAAGCAGATGGTAAGCACAAATCTAGCACGGTGACAAAAATTGCTGGGATAGATTTGCCTCATGAAGATCTGCTTTCACTAGGAATGTTTTTAATTACGAAATTAATTGCTCACGCTATCTTGGGTTTCTTACTTGGTATGTTGGGTTCGGTTCTCACGCTTGATGTAACGACTAGACTGATTTTTCAAGTTTTTACGGCCTTGTTTATGTTGGGAACGGCGATGAATTTATTGCAAGTGCATCCGATATTCCGTTTTTTGAGTTTTCAACCACCACGCTTTGTTGGTAGATTTATTAAAGATACCAGTAAAAGCAAGGCTTTATTTGCACCAGGAATTCTGGGTTTGCTAACCGTTTTTATTCCTTGCGGTGTGACTCAGGCAATGGAGGTTTTGGCAATTAATACTGGTAGCCCGATTCAAGGAGCAATGATTATGTTTGCTTTTGTTTTGGGTACCATTCCACTTTTTAGTTTACTAGGATTTATCCTCACCAAAATTTCTACCAGTTGGAAAAATATCTTTAATAAAGTAGCCGCTTATTCGTTAATAGCCCTATCTTTGTATAGCCTGAATGGTGTAGCTGTGGTACTCGATTCGCCTCTTTCGTTTCAGAGTCTAACTAGTGGAATCACGTCCGTATTACCCGGCTTTGCTCCAAGCAACACAGTCTATGCCGAAAAAAATTCAGGTGTGCAAAAAATTACCATTGAGATATTTAATAATGGCTATACACCGAATGATATTTCAGTTAAGCAAAATATCCCAGTCGAATTAACTTTAGAAAGTAAGGATGCGTATTCATGCGCTCTTTCGTTTGAGCTCAAAGAATTTGGTATTTCTACCTTTTTAAAATCAACGGATAGTAAAACATTTACCTTCACACCAACAAAGAAAGGAAATTTTACGTTTGCCTGTTCGATGGGGATGTATACCGGTACTTTGAGAGTCATATAGGAGGAATACTATGTTTGGCATACAACGCAAAAAAAACGCAGAGAGTACCATCGCAAAATTTCAAATTAGTGGTATGCATTGCACCAGTTGCTCGCTCAACATAGACGGGGATCTGGAGGATCAAGTTGGTGTATTGAGTGCTTCAACTAGTTATGCAAAAAGCATTACGACGGTTAAGTTCGATAAAAAAAAGATTTCACCAAAGGAAATAATTAAGACGATTGAAGTTTTGGGTTATGAGGTTGTGCAAATTACCGCTTGACAAATTATACCCCCTAGGGGTATATTGAAATTCGTGAAAAAATGTATTCCAGTCGAAGAAACAGACAAAGTGAGTGCTCATCTCAATCGGATTAAAGGCCAGGTTGAGGGTATCGCTAAAATGTATCACGATGGGAGGGATTGTATTGAGATTGTGCAACAATTGGCGGCTGCTCGTAATGCGCTGGGTCGGGTGGCACGTGATTTATTGTCTGGTGAGGCGACTCGTTGCTCACGAGAAAAGCGCTTTGCTGACCTGGATACAGTTTTTAAAGAAGTTTTTAGATCGTAGTAATCGTAGTATTATTATTTATAAAATACAGGAGTTTTTATGTCAGATGCAAAAACAGGAGCACTTCATCTAGATGCGACCAGTTTTGAAACCACTTTATCCGAGTCGGGCGATAAACCGGTTCTCGTTGATTTTTATGCCGACTGGTGTGGACCATGCAAAATGGCTGCACCTATCATTGAGGAAATGGCTGAGGAGTATGAGGGTAAAGCAGTGATTGCCAAAGTGGATGTAGATGCCAACAATGAGTTAGCTGGCAAGTTCGGAGTGATGAGTATTCCAACAGTCATAGTGTTCAAAAACGGTAAAGAGGTTAAGCGTCAGTCGGGTTTTGCTGGTAAACAAGGATTTGTAGCATTGCTAGAAGCCGCAATGGTTTGATTAATAAAGGAGAGAATATGATTGAAAAAGAAATTGAAGCAGAAATACCTGGCAAAGAAGTTCAGGCTGCAGTGGAGAGCGTCCAAGAACAAATTGGTCCCAATTCTATGGATGAAGTTGGTTATGAACAGTCAGAATCATTGGATTTTGATGAATTATTGAAACAAGCTGGAGACACTCCCGTATTGGTTGATTTCTATGCTGATTGGTGTGCTCCTTGCAGAATGTTAGAACCTACAGTGATTCAAATTGCCAACCTATATGATGGGAGAGTTATTGTGGCAAAAGTTGATGTTGCTGAAGAAGGCAATCAACATCTTGTTGAAAGATACAATATATTTTCAATTCCCAGAGTATCGATTTTTCAGAATGGTGTAGTTAAAGCCGATATGCTTGGGTTGCAATCGTTTCAAGTTTATGCAGAAAAACTCGATGCGCTATTAGCGGAACCTGAAGCAGAAAGTGGCGTAGAGTCAGGAGCTGATGTGACGCCATCAGAATTGACGGATGTACATGCACTAGCTGAATGAATATGATGCGCAGTGAGGGAACTCCAATTGGTCAAATTGAAACGATAACAAATCTTGATGAGATTTTAGCAGAAGCTGGAGATTCAGTAGTTATGGTTGAGTTTGTGGCTGATTGGTGTGGGCCATGTAAAATGTTTAAACCAATTCTGGAAAGAGCTGTCATAGCAAATAGCGGTGCAGTAAAGTTATACACGGTAGATACTGGATTGCTTCCAGATATCGCTGCAAAGTATGGTGTAAACTCAATTCCGCACGTTTTGTTTTTTTACCAAGGTGAGCTTATTAAACGACAACCCGCATTTTTACCAGAAAAACAATTTAGTAAGTTACTTGAGGGATTATTGGTAGCAATAAAACCAAAAGAAGAGCCGCTATGAGTCAAGATGCACAAAAGCTGGTTATCATAGGATCTGGACCTGCGGGGTACACCGCAGGCGTGTATGCGGCGCGAGCGCAGCTCGCGCCTCTCCTCTACGCAGGTTACAAAGCTGGTGGCCAGTTAATGTGGACCACAGATATTGAAAACTTTCCTGGCTTTCCCAATGGAAAAGATGGACAAACGCTCATGGCCGAAATGCGCCAGCAAGCGGAGCGATTTGGTACCGTCGTACTAGACAAGTATGTTACTGCAGTAGATTTTTCAGCTCGTCCGTTTAAACTTTGGACCAATCTACCCGATAATTTCGATCCAGAAACTCACCAATTTGATTCACCAGTTGAATTTGACCAATTGATGGCTCAGATCAAGTCTGAACCGCCTGCCACAATAGCTGAAGCAGTAATCGTGGCTACTGGTGCATCCTCCATTATGTTGGGAGTGCCAGGTGAAACAGAATTCTTAGGAAAAGGAGTCAGTACCTGCGCAGTGTGCGACGCCGCTTTTTATCGTGAGAAGGATGCGATTGTTGTAGGTGGCGGTGACGCTGCTATGGAGGACATTTTAGCTCTGACTAAATTTGCCAAATCTGTCACCGTTATTCATCGTCGCGACAGTTTCCGAGCCAGTAAGGTAATGCAGGAGCGAGTGCTGCAGCATGAGAAGGTACAAGTAATTTGGAACTCAAGTGTGAAGAAAATTGCCGGAGAAGAAAAAGTTGAAATGATTATTGTGCAAACTACCGATCCTCAGACTAACCAGGTAACCACGCAGGAAATTGTTACCGATGGCGTCTTTGTGGCTATCGGCCACCGACCAGTCACCCAATTGTTCCAACAAGCACTACAGCTAGACCCCCATGGTTACATCGTGACTCGTCAGAGCGTTTCTCAACTTGGAATTTCGGCTGCCAATCAAGCCCTCACTTCAGAGGGATTAGTGGCATTTCCAACCATGACTTCGGTGGAAGGGGTATTTGCCGCGGGTGACGTAGTTGATATCAGATATAAACAAGCAATTACTGCAGCAGGTCAGGGTTGCCAGGCGGCCTTGGACGCAGAACGTTGGTTAGAAGCAAGAGGGTAGAGTAATGCAAACAATCGATGAAGCAGCATTAGCACTCCATAAGAAATATAAAGGTAAACTAGGCACCACTTCCTTATTTCCCGTCAAAGATAAGGACATGCTGTCGCTGGTTTACACACCCGGAGTGGGTGCGGTTTCTAAGGCAATTGCCAAGGATGCTCAACTTTCATTTGAACTGACAAATAGAGGCAGAACAATTGCGGTCATTTCAGATGGTTCGGCTGTGCTTGGCTTGGGTAATATTGGTCCAGAAGCTGCAATGCCGGTGATGGAAGGTAAGTCGTTACTGATGAAGTTGTTTGCTGATGTTGATTCAGTCCCGTTAGTAATTAAAACCCAAGAAGTGGGAGAAATTATCAACTTTGTCAAACTTATAGCGCCATCTTTTGCGGGTATCAACCTGGAAGATATTTCGGCGCCCAGGTGTTTTGAGGTGGAAGAAGCACTGCAAGAGATTGGCATTCCAGTTTTTCACGATGATCAGCATGGCACTGCGATTGTCGTGATGGCGGCGATGTTAAACGCCGCCAAAGTAGTAAAAAAACCATTTGAGTCACTCAACGTTGTTGTGGTTGGTGCGGGAGCAGCCGGTTTAGCAGTGACTAAAATGCTGCTTGGCATTGAGTGCCAATCAGCCAGTTGCCGAATCATTGATGGAGCCCAACGAGTCAATGATGTAATTGTGGTTGACTCACAGGGTGCGCTGTGGGCAGGACGTAAAGAGATGAATGTTTACAAACAAGCGGTGGCAGGTGTTTCCAATAGACAAAAAAAACAGGGCGCATTGGCTGAAGTGATTATTGGCGCTGACGTTGTAATTGGGGTGTCTGGACCAGGTGCGATCGCGCCATCCATGGTGCAAGTAATGGCAAAACATGCAATCGTCTTCGCCATGGCTAATCCGATTCCAGAAATTATGCCAGATTTAGCATCCCAGGCAGGCGCACAGGTGGTTGCGACGGGAAGAAGTGATTATCCCAATCAAATTAATAATGTACTAGCGTTTCCTGGAATATTTAAAGCGGTCATTGATAATCGTTTAGAAAAAATCACTCAAGCGATGAAGCAATCGGCAGCATTAGCTTTAGCCCAGTTGGTACTTCAGCCGGATCAAGAAAATATCTTACCAACTGCATTTGATCCAAGAGTAGTACCAGCAATAGCAACAGCAGTGAAGGAGGCATATGGCAAGTAATCCCCACCAACAAGCAGTAACACAATTAGAAAACGTGGCCAAATTGCTTGAACCGCAGTATACAGATGCTACTCGATTCAAAAAAGCGATTCAGAAACTCAAGCAACCAAATTTTTTACATCAAACAGAGCTTGAAGTCCAACTGGATGATGGCAAAAAACGTACATTTGTTGCTTATCGAGCTCAGCACGACAATGCTCGAGGGCCGTATAAAGGTGGGATTCGATTTCAT
>CAYNWG010000054.1:0-5945 GCA_964400865.1 uncultured Pseudomonadales bacterium | reverse complement strand
CAAAAATGCGGTTTATTTGGGACGAGGGGAGAGATATGCTGGCGATTCGCCATATGTTGGTGAATCGAGACATTACCCTTTTTGGTCCATTCAATGAAATTGGTAACACCAAGGACTTCTTTGGGGTATTTCATTATTATTTAATGGCGCCAACCCTCTGGCTGGCGCACTACAATCCCGTTGGCCCTGCCATTTTTACCGCAGCGTTAGGCATCCTCAGTGTTGGTTTGCTATATTGGTTACTGAAACGGTATTATTCCACTCAAATTGCTTTGGCAGTTACCGCACTCTACGCTGTCAGCCCACTTGTAGTCTATCAAGTCTCTTGGCCGTGGAACCCCAACACCACACCATTTTTTGCCTTGTTGTTTCTGATTTGTTTGGAGATGCTCAAACAGCATAAGCGAGTTGCATGGTCTGTTCTCGCCGGCTTCCTCCTTGGTTTACTGTTCCAACTTCATTACTTTACGATCGCACTGGGTTTAGCCTGGTTACTGACCCTGCTGACTTCTATCAATCGCCAGTCGCGCAAGCGCAAAATTCGTCACTGGATAACCTTCTGTAGTGCCTTTGTTTTGCCAAATCTCACCTTTGTGATTTTTGATTTCACTCATGAGCATTTCTATTGGAATATTCTGAAAGCTACTCTCATGGGTGGTACCGAACAACAATATCTCACGCCAACTTTGTATTCATTGCTAATCAACCCACTTATATTTACCAAAACAGTATTGCAAGGATTATTTGAATTTCCAACAGTCATAACTGGTCTACTAACACTTATCTTTATGGCTTGGTTGGTGTTACAAATCTTCAAAATTAAACCAAATCTTGTTGGTTGGTTTAGTATTTCTTGGCTAGGCATGATGGTATTGGTTGGACTATTTCCACTTACAGTTAATGATTATCACAGCAACTATCTTTGGTTTGGTGTCATACTTTTTTTAGTACTTTTCATTGACAAGGTAATCAAAAAAACGAATCGGTATGCATTTTCATTTATGATTGGTCTGCTCACCACGTATTTCGTTGCTTCTAATCATGTTTTTACTCCTCCTGAGTGGTCAGAAAATATGCCGCTAACCAGAAACTTGAGTAATGCTATTGTGGCCGATGCAAAAAATAATGGCTCTGTTGATAACGAAAAAATAGCTGTAGCCGCACTTACTGACGCTGATGCTCGAGCTGGGCGATATCGCTACTTTCTAATCGCTAACGGAATTAAGCCAATGGGAATTGATCAATATCCCAATGCCGATGTGTTGTACACAATTACCAATGATGACGAAACTGACAGCAAAAAAAATCCAGCTTGGGAATTACAATCGTTTATCAATTTGCCGTGGAAAGAGATTTATCGAGAAGGTGAATCGAGAGTTTTTCGGGCGGTGAAGAAATAAGCAGCTAAAATTGTTGCCAATGGCGCTGCTAAAACTAAGCCAATGCTTCCCACAAGCATCCGAACAATTTCTTCGGCAATTAGTTCATATTCTAAAATTTCTAGAAAACTTTTTTGACTGCCAAAAAAAAGTAGCAATAATGGCAAGGCTGAGCCTGAATAGACGAGCATGAGTGTATTGACCATAGAAGAAATATGGTCTTGGCCAACTTTCATACCATTGGTGTACAACTCCAATAGTTTCATTTTTGGGTTGGCTTTTTTGAGCTGTTGTACGGTTGATGATTGACCGATAGTGACATCATCCAGAATTCCCAATGTGCCGATAATGATACCAGCCAAAAGTAGGCCTCGAATATCAATCGTGCCACTTCTTTCTATTTGCAGAAAACCAGCTTCCTCTGAAGCAAAACCAGTTAGATGTGCCGCTTCAACAAAATAGACAGCTAGCAAGCCAGTCAAAATCAGTGACACAATCGTTGTAATGACTCCCACGTGAGTTTTTTTATTAAACCCGTGAGAAATATAAAATGTAATTGGCACAATCAGCATGGCTCCAAGCACTGCTGCAAGCACGGGATTAGTTCCACTGATAATGAGCGGAATAATTAATTTGAAAATTACTAAGAAAGACAAGCTCAAACCAACAAGTGAAAACGCACCCCAGATTCGACCTACTACAACGACAACTACGACAAAGATTATGCCCAAAGTAATGAGGCTATCTCGTTTAATTTTACCGTCGATTGTATAAATTTTTTCATTTGTTTCTGATTGGTTGATTACGAGTTTGACTTTATCGGTAAGTTGGTACTCTTCACCGAATGGATTGGAAGCATCACCTTCAATTAAAAAATGCTTTAATACAATCTTTTCACCCTGGTTTTTTTCTTGAGTAAGTGTGATTTCTAATTCTTGGTATTCAGCTAGTTCGTTCCGAAATGTCTCTTTACCTGTGGAAATCACCTTGGTGATAATGCCTTCAGTTGTTTCAAGATAGGTTTCGGTTTGGGCAAAGACGGGGGATGCGCTGAAGAAAATGGTGAAAAGCAGAAAAGCCGTGGCGAGCCATTTAGTTGATTCCTTCAATTGCAACATGCTGAGTAATTGTAACCGAAATATTAGTTATGTGCTTTTTGAATTTTGCTCACTCGGTACATAGCGAAGAGTAAGATTCCACCCGCAAGGTATTGAGTGGGGGCGAGAAAAGTTTTGTATAAAAACATATCTACAAATACTGCGAGTAACGGAAAGGTTAATTCCATAATTGTTGCTACTTTGGCTTGGGTAACTTGTAAACCCTTGTAGTAGAGGAACATGGCCGCTAGTCCTGTGGTAAATGCAATAAAAACAAGGCGGCCAATGTCTGTTGGTCCAACATTGATAATTTGATCGCCATTTCCCAACAAAAAGATCGCAATAAAAGCTAAGATAGTTGCACCGTAATAACGTAACACGATGCCAGCTTTATCTGAAACATGATTGAGTAGCATCTTGGAAAAAGTAGTTCCAATACCCCAAACCGCTGCGGCTCCAAAAGAAAAGAGTGCGGCAATTAGTGTGCCTTGACCAGTTGATAGATTAACATTCCCGTTGGGAAATGTCACAAAGAACACCGCGATGATTGCCAACGCCGCCCACTTAAGATATTTTCGTGAAATTTTTTCACCTAACAAGAAAGAGGCCGACGTAATTGTAAAGAGTGGTTGTAATTTTTGAATCAAAAATACCACGCTGAATGAAATAAAGTGGACGCTTGCAAGAGCAGTGGTAATCCACAAAGTACCGAGTAAACCACCAAACAACGCCACAATGAATCCGATTACGAAAACTTTTTTTGTCAGTTTTTGATTTTTCAAAATGGCGGGAACCAATGGGGCAAGTAGGAGCGAGCCGATCAGATGTTCATAAAATACAATGATGATCGGCGAGAGGTGATACAAACTTCGGCGCGTGATACCGTCAAGCGCCCACAAGGCAGCGGCCAACGCAATAAGTAATGGTCCATACCAAATAATTGGTGGCTTTTTTGGATTCATAATTGCCCTAACATTGACAAGCTTTGTACGTAACCAACAGGAAAATACATGTAAGATCAGCAAACAAACACAGCCAGAAAGGTGTGTTGTGACTGCCTTCTTTCATCCAGACTATACTGTCGGCTTCGGAGTTGATCAACTATTTTATTGTTCGCACCGAATCCTGCCTCGCTCGCTGTTTATGTAAACAAACGACCTCAGCTCGCGGGCTCTACCGCCGATCGGGAATTGCACCCTGCCCTGAAGGTTCGGAGGTAGTATAACAGAAAAAAAATGATGTATTATGATATAATAAATTTTATTTGAGCAGGAGATGAAACTATGACGTGGGAAACAAGTAAGACTGGTCGGTTTGGCCAAACCGAGCTTAAAATGCTAGAAGAGATGCCTATCAAAAATCTCATTTGGGCAGTATTATCTTCCCAACCATTAGTAGCACTCAGAGTGTTTGCAGAGCTCATGCTTCAAGAGGATAAAAATAGATATATGGCATTAGTACATGATCCTAATGTTAAGAATATAATAGCTGCATATAATGCTGATCCCCAAGTTTCTCAGGCTGATCACATCTACGCAACGATTTATTCTATTCTTGTAGCCGAAGAACAAGTTTAGATATTGAGTTTCATCATGCAACCAGTAGATGCCTTCTAAAGAATGCGGGTAGTGAAATGAGGTTTTGTTAACACACAAAAAACAACTGTGAATACTTTGGGTATAATGTATAAAATATACGTATGCCAACTGAGCTGGATTCATTTGAAACACTAGAAAAGTATTCTCATCGTGTCCCTCCCATCGATGCAAATAATCCAACTATTGAATTGTATTCTGCTGAAGATGCGGTAAAAGTGTTCTTCCATTGGCAACAAAGACAAAGCGATTATTCAAGTGAAATCGTTATTTCTTTTTCTGATAGTGTTAGCGCAGATTTACAAGCTATCTCTGAATGGAAGAATCGACCCAGAATAATAATTTCATCCTTCCAAGTCGGTGAGGACAAACACACTAAACTTAGAAATCCCTTCGATTCAATTCGCATTATGCTCACGCTAATATCTACCATTACTGAATTGAGCGAGAGATTTGGAACCTTTACTCATATTGTTAGAGCGAACAAGCACTCTCAGCCTCTATTTGAACTACTCACAAGCATGGGAGTCTATTATTTATCCGATGAGGTTGGTGAGCGCGTTGATAAACCAAAAATCTGGAGTTCTGATCTTGGATCATTCACTTTGTATGCTTGTAAATACCCAGTTACAGGGCTTCCAGAGCTTAGTGCTTATGCTCCCAAAGAATTTGTAGACGCTTTGTCCAAGGGGTATTCCGAGCATGCTTTGAAATTAAGTGACCCAATTACTTAAGTGATTTCGAAATGCATCACAGACGACATCTCGCTTAACTTTGAAATCACCTACCTCATCAATTTGCCCATTTTTAAAGGCTTCAACAGCTTCTGCCCACTAATTCTTCCATGAACTGCTTTGATTTCAGTATTTGAACGTGATGCTCAAGTAACGTCATTGTCATCTGTAGCTCGATTATAGCAAAAACTAGTGCTGATATAATTACATTAATGGCAACTGTAACCAGTGAAACCGGTAATTGTTATTCTTATGCACTTTCAGTACTTGCGGGAGTGCCAGAAGAAAACGGAGTGAGAGTCAGGAAATTTACCGAACAAATGTCTGATCTTGGTTACGTTGAATCTACTAAAGAAGAAGCAGAAGTTGTTCTTAAGGTTGATGAAAATGGCATCCCTTATCATGTGGCAATAGTGGTAGAGTTGCGTGCTGATGGTAATCATCTACTTAAACACCGGTTTGGGTTTGGGTTTCCAGTTGAGCTAGTTTTACTCAATGAGCTTACACCCAGAGATCCAAATCATTTCTTTAAGTTTTATAAAAAACCTACTTTTGCCCATTTCTAATGCTAACTTGTGTCACACGTGTTTTTTTGACTTCAAACTTATCCTATTTGGCTGAGTATTTGATACTAGATCACCAGTTAACGAAGCGATGGTAACAAACAAACAGTAATGATACGTATCAGCGTGTAATCATTTCGCTTAGGCTGTAGTTCATAGCCGAAAATAGAATTAAGATCACAGAAAATAGTACTAAGTTTATAAGTATGAGTGCGATTACTTGTCCAAAAGTGAAATAAAAACCAATTAGTCCTAGATTCATATTTGCTGAAAACATGAGATGAAGTTAGAACTCTAATTATTAGGTCAAAACCTGGTGACACGTCAATCATTGCAATAAGAGATACAGAAAGATATAATAAGCATTATATAGATGTAAAATATTGGATACTATGACATTACAAGCAAAAGCAGAAGCGAAACTAAAGACACAAGCAGTTTTAGAGTATGAGCCAACAGACAGAGATTCAGTAATTCAAAAACTGAAAGGACATTTGGTTAACCTCCACCCGATCATTCTTTATGACAAAGATTACGATTTGAATGAAATGATGAAGGAAGATTCAGAATTTGTTAT
>CAYNWG010000053.1:0-6051 GCA_964400865.1 uncultured Pseudomonadales bacterium | reverse complement strand
AGATATACTTTTAAAATTGACTTAAAACAAACAGAAAAAGAATTATTTGCTAAGCTTTCACAAAAAACCCGCTACAATGTTCGCTTGGCAATTAAAAAAGGGGTCACAATTGAAGAAAACACAACAGAAGCGGGCATGGAGCAATATCTAACTATCCTCAAAGAAACAACAAAGCGTCAGGGATTTTATGCTCATTCTCCAGAATATTTTAAAACGATGTGGAAAAACCTCAGTGAAAGTGGAATGTTAAAAATATTCCAGGCTATGTATCAAAATGAGTGTATTGCAAGTTGGATACTTTTTTCTCTCAATGACACTTTTTATTATCCATATGGCGCTTCGTCTTCAAAATATCGAGAGGTAATGGCAAGCAATCTGCTAATGTGGGAAATGATAAAGTATGGGAAATCAATTGGCTGTACTGAGTTTGATCTTTGGGGAGCACTTGGACCTGAGGCCAAAGATAACCACCCCTGGGTAGGTTTTCATCGTTTTAAAGCTGGTTACGGTGGTACACTTATGGAATACTTAGGTAGTTTTGATTTAGTACTACAACCAATGCAATATAAGCTCTTCAGAATGGCAGAAAATGCTCGCTGGAAGTGGCTAAGACTAAGAACTAAATTGGGAATCTAAACCGAAAGGAATTCTATGGCTCAAACACGATTTAAACGAATTCTACTCAAAGTAGGAGGAGAATCTATCCTCGGTGATCGAACATATGGCATCGACCCCAATGCATCGTTGGCGGTGGCAGAACAAATTCGTCAAATTTATACCCTCCACGTCCAAATCGCCATTGTGATTGGTGGAGGCAATATTTTTCGAGGTATCGCTGGTTCACAAGGCGGCATTGAAAGAGCTACGGCAGATTACATTGGCATGTTGGCAACTGTCATGAATGGCTTAGCACTTCAAGATGCGCTAGAAAAAGTAGGTGTGCCCACTAGACTTCAGTCAGCGTTACAAATGCCAGCTGTTGCCGAAAGTTTTATCCGTAGACGAGCCATCCGCCATATGGAGAAGGGAAGAGTCGTCATTTTGGCGGCGGGCACTGGCGTTCCTTTTGTCACCACCGATACCGGCGCTTCGCTCCATGCATTGGAGCTACATTGTAATGTGCTCATGAAAGCGACTAAAGTGGATGGGGTTTATGATAAAGATCCCAACCAATATTCTAATGCAAAACGTTTCAAAACCCTCACCTTTAAAGATGCAATTGAGATGGAGGGTGTTGAAGTCATGGATACCAGCGCATTGGCCATGAGTAAAGATAACAATATGCCCGTGATGGTCTTTGAATTATTCAAAGAAGGCAATTTAGTAAAGGCCGTTTTAGGGGAAGAAATCGGCACATATGTGAGTAACGACGTAAAGACTGAGTTTGCATAAATTAATAAGGAGTATCTATGCCCGCCCCACATAATTTTGGAATCAATGGCTTCGGCCGTATTGGTCGTACAGCGTTTCGCGTATGGTGGAATTTCCATCGCGATAGGATTGATTTAAAAGTCATTAATACGTCAGGATCGATGGAAATTGAAGATTGGCTGCATTTGCTCAGGTTTGATAGCAATTATGGATTATTTGCCGAACCAATCAGCGCAGAGCGCCTTCAGTCAAAAAAAGAAGTAAGTGATGAAAACTGCCTACTTGGGTATTTTATCATCGGTGATCGAAAAATCGCCGTTACTGCTCAACGTGACCCAAAAAAAATTCCTTGGCGCGAGCACCAGGTCCAAACAGTAATTGAATCTACCGGTGTGTTTACCACCAATGAAAAAGCTCGCGCCCACCTAGAAAGCGGCGCTACCACCGTAATTCTCTCCGCTCCAGGCAAGGGTGATGACATTTCTACTTCGATTATTGGAGTGAATGCATTTGACCAAAATAATCCGATTCGTTCAAATGCATCTTGCACTACCAACTGTATTACCCCAGTGGCGCAGGTGATTCATGAAGTGTTTGGTATTGCCAAAGCAACTCTTACAACAATTCATTCCTATACCGATGATCAGAACGTGCAAGACAACTCTCATCATGATGATTTGCGCAGAGCCAGATCTGCTGCCGAAAATATTATTCCAACCTCAACTGGAGCTGCAAAAGCTACAACGATAGTAATTCCAGAACTCAAGGGTTTGTTTGACGGTTTGGCTGTCCGTGTACCTACACCAGTCGGCTCACTTTCTGACATGGTTTTTCTGGTTAAGAGACAAACATCCGTAGAAGAAATCAACCAAGCGCTTATTGCTGCAGCACAATCTGAACGCTGGCGAGGAATTTTAGCAGTCACCAACTACCCCATCGTCTCCTCGGACATTGTGGGGAGAAGAGAATCAAGCATTGTTGATTTATCTTTAACTCAAGTAGTTGCCGGTGATTTGGTTAAAATTGTGAGCTGGTATGACAATGAGTATGGTTATTGTAATCGCTTAGTAGAGCAGGTGAATAGATAATAAATCCAACTTAAGTTGTACGCTTAATGTAAGCTGAATCCTTATGATCCTTGGTAGTACTACATACCAAGGAGACATATGTCTGATGCAGAATCAGCAACCCAACAAGTTTATAGGTCATACCACGAGTTACGAGTCTGGCAAAAATCGGTTGAGTTAAATCAGCTCATTATTAAAACGCTAGAAGATCTACCGACAGTTACGAGAAATTTGCTCGGAGAACATCTGGTTAGATCTTGCGTGAGTATTCCCGCTCACATCGCCAATGGTTACGCTTCACGTTCTAAGACAGACTATATTGATAATCTTAAATCAGGGTTACGTCAACTTTCTGTCGTCGAGAGCATTTTGCTTACCCAAGGTACTGAGGGGGAATTTTATCAATCAGTAGCTGAGTTGCTCACAGAGCTGAGAAAAATGCTTGCAGGATTAACCAGCTCACTCACCAAACCAAAAAAAGAAATTCCCAAGGATGAGAAAGTGGCAACCGAAGAGATTGCTAAATAGCATCATGGTTGAACACACCCACTCAGCTACGCTGGTGGGACTTGAAGCCGTAAAAATCGAGGTTGAGGTTGATGGAGCGTCGGGCACTCCCAACCTCATCCTCGTCGGCCTACCAAGTCGCACTGTCGATGAGGCAAAAGATCGCATTACTTCCGCCATCCAAAACTCTGGAGTAAGAATTCGCAGTAAACGAACTGTTGTTAATCTCGCACCAGCATCAATTAAAAAATCAGATAGCGCTCTTGAGTTGGCCATAACCATTGCAATTCTTAAAATGTATGGCGAAATTACAGCCGACACTGATTCAATAATGTTTTTTGGCGAACTTTCACTCGATGGATCGCTGCGTGGAGTTCGGGGAGTTTTATCTCTTGTACAAGCTGCGCGTTCATTATCTTTTCGATCTGTTATCGTACCTCAAGAGAATGCGGAGGAAGCGAGTTTAGTTGATAACATCAATATCTTGCCTGCCAGCAATCTCAAAGAGATACTAGACCACTTTCGTAACATAAAACCTATTCTAGCAAAACCAGCTACTCGCTTCCAACCAACTGATGGCATTAGAACAAATGACTTCCAAGAAATACGCGGCCAATTATTTGCCAAAAGAGCCTTGGAAGTAAGCGCAGCTGGAGGACATAACATATTGTTGATTGGAACACCCGGTTCAGGTAAAACTTTATTGGCGAGAGCCATGATCAACTTACTACCGCCTCTGACAAAAGAAGAGGCAATAGAAGTTACAAATATGTACTCCGTGAGTGGATTGCTTATGAAACAAGGACTAGTTACCCAACGACCGTTTCGCTCACCACACCATAGCACCTCCCACATTGGACTGATTGGTGGTGGCAGTACGATTCGCCCAGGAGAAATCTCCTTAGCCCATCGTGGCATTTTATTTCTAGACGAGTTTCCTGAGTTTTCTAGAGCGTCAATCGAGGCTTTGCGACAACCCCTGGAGGAAGGTGACATTACCATATCAAGAGCGATGGGATCAGTTCGGTACCCAGCCCGCTTTATATTAGTTGCAGCTGCTAATCCATGCCCATGTGGTAATGCTCTTAGTAGTGCGAGCATCTGCCGATGCTCGCCCCTTAGTCGCCAGCGTTACCAGCAACGAGTTTCTGGTCCAATCTTAGATCGGATAGATTTACATGTAGTGGTACAGCCTGTACCAATTCGCGAACTGTTGCCCAAAAAAATTCAAATCGAATCAATCAACTCAATCATCAAGAGAGTCCAGTCTGCTAGAAAAATTCAAAAAAAACGATGGCAACACTTTCAATTACTAACAAATAGCGAGTTGCCATCAAAACTAGTTCGAGAACACTGCGTGTTATCTAGCTCTGCAAAAGAATTATTGGATAAGGCAGCTACGACCCTGAGACTAACCGCTCGAGCCTACTTTAAAATAATTAAAGTTAGCCAAACTATTGCCGATCTTGTTAATTCTCCCACAATTGAAGCAATCCATGTAACTGAAGCGCTACAATATCGTTCAATCTCTTCTTAAGCAACATCTAGATGAAAACAAAATACAAACCACTCAATATTCCGACAACAATCACATAATAACCAAACCATTTTAGTTGTGCTTTATGAATCACCAATGAAAATAGTTTTAAGCTCAGTAAACCACCAACAAATGCAGCAAGCAATCCTAACCACTCGACAAATGTGAGCGAAAACGATTGGGTCTGAGAAATATGGTCTACTACCTCTAATAAACTCGCTCCTAGAATTGCCGGTATCGACAGGAAAAATGAGAATTTAAACGCCTGTGTTCTTGACATGTTCATAAACACCCCAGTGGCAACAGTTGAACCAGAACGAGAAATTCCCGGAATGATTGAAATTGCCTGAGCGATTCCAACAGCAACTGCTTGTTTCCATCCTGGCGTTAAACTTTGTTTTCCTTCGGTTTCTGGCGGCAGTGTCTGTATTTTTTTATCAGTCGCAATGTTGATCAACCCCGTTATCACCAAAGTAACACTATTTAACACTGGCAAAGAAAATAGCGATTCAAGAAAATCTTTAAATAAGATACCAATAATTAAAGCCGGTAGTGTGCCAATACCAATTATCCAGTAGTCTTTAAAGCGCAGTTTAATCAGATCGCGAAAAAAATATAGTAAAACAGCCACTAATGTGGCCATGTGCAACATCGCAAAAAATAATAATTGAGACGATTCTTCTAGTTTGAAAAGCCCACTAAACAAAACCAAATGTCCTGAACTCGAAATCGGTAAAAACTCAGTAAAACCTTGAACCAAACCCAATACTATCGATTGAAAAATTGACATGTTTGAAACCATTTAAACTATTTTTTTTTCTGATTTTCAGTGTCTTTTTTTACTTCACTGATCCAATTCTCTGTGAGTTGTTTTACTATATGTTGTCCACCCAGTCCAACAGCTAAGCCTATGCCCATGGCTAACGCGAGTACCAAACCAATAAACAGAATTAAGATGAAGTCTCTTGCGATGCCGAGTTCTGAGAATGCAACCATTAGGGTCAATACCATCACAAGGTAACTACTCAATTTACTCACCACTTTACCAGCTTTTTGATCTAATTTGCCGATTGAAGACTTACTAAAACTTTCAACCAAACCTGCGAGTAGCACACCAATAATTAATACCACAATTGCTGATATAAACCGTGGAACATAGTGAAAAACTTGTTCCAATAAGAATGAAACAGAGGTCAAACCAACGGTAGCAGAAACAACGTAAGCGGTAATTAATAGCATGAACCAATAAGCGACACTACCAAAACCTTCATCAAGTTTATGGGTGAGATCTCCATTACTAAAAAAGTGTTCGATTGGAGTATTCGTTACAAGAGAAGAATTCATTAGCATGCGAACAACTCTGACCACCAACCGCCTGACCATCTTTGCCAAAATCAAACCAATTATTAACAAAACTACACCGATGACAAGTTTGGGGAAAAAATAGGCTAGCTCCGTACTGAATGCATATAGGTTGGGGGAAAGTGAATTCATAATATCTCATTATAGATGAAATTGATCAATTCTGAAAGCTGTGCAATCCGATAAGCCAGATTCTGTCGAGGATAG
>CAYNWG010000052.1:0-6173 GCA_964400865.1 uncultured Pseudomonadales bacterium | reverse complement strand
CGATATGGTGGATGACACCGAGCTTCTCGATTTAGTCGAGATGGAAGTCAGAGAGTTATTAACCAAATATGGTTTTAATGGCGACGAGACTCCTATCGTTCGTGTTAGTGCACTCAAAGCACTTGAGGGTGATGCTACATATCAAGATAAAATCATGGAATTAATGAAGACCGTGGATGATTACATTCCAGAACCAGTCCGTGATTTGGACAAACCATTTTTAATGCCTATTGAGGATGTTTTCTCAATCAAGGGTCGAGGCACAGTGGTTACTGGTCGAATTACAACTGGTATCGTCAAAGTTGGTGATGAAATCGAAATTGTTGGTCTTCGCCCAGCTCAGAAAACCACAGTTACTGGTGTAGAAATGTTCCGTAAGATGCTAGATCAAGGACAGGCAGGTGATAACGTTGGCGTCTTGCTTCGAGGAACTGGCAAGGATGATGTTGAGCGCGGTCAAGTTCTAGCTAAAACTGGTACAGCAACCCCTCACACTGAATTTGAAGCTGAGGTTTATATCCTCACCAAAGAAGAAGGTGGACGACACAAGCCATTTTTCACCGGTTATCGACCACAGTTTTATATCAGAACTACTGATGTAACTGGAGAGATCACTCTTCCAGAGGGAGTTGAGATGGTTATGCCTGGAGATAATGCAAAAATGAATGCCAAATTAATTGTACCGGTCGCACTAAACGAAGGTCTGCGTTTCGCAATTCGCGAAGGTGGTCATACCATTGGAGCAGGTGCAATTACAAAGGTAATTAAATAAGTATGACAAAGATCCCCCCTGTATCCAAAAGGTACAGGGGGGATTTACTTTTTACGAGATACTAGGTATAATCGCCACTTGTCTTGTAAAGGATTACGCACAGTAACAAAGAAATATGACTGCAGCAACAAAAAATAACTCGAGTTCACCCCCTACCTATACCATACGGGTGAAGTTGAAATCGTACGACCATCGTGTGATTGATGAGGCTAGTAAGAAAATTGTCGAGACTGTGTTGGCAACGGGGGCCCAGGTTAATGGACCAGTTCCTATACCAACTCATATTAAAAGTTTCACTATTTTATCGTCGCCTCATGTGGACAAAAATGCCCAAGAACATTATGAAATTCGTACACATAAGCGCGTGATTGATATTGTTAACCCAACAAGTAAAACAATTGACTCACTCATGCACTTAGAGTTACCTGCAGGAGTATCAATTCAAATTAAATCCTAAGGCGTACTTGGGAATGAACACCATGTGTATGGTGAAGAAAAATAATAGTATCAAAAATAATAGGATGTTCAACTCTCTTTTGGGTTGTCATCGAGTCTATGTTAACCGACTTTTACGCAACCAAAAATGGCATGACACAGGCCTGGACTGCAGATGGCAAGCGGTTGGCTGTGACGCGCTTAAAAACTCCAGATAACATAGTTTCTGCGGTTCTTTCTCCAGATATTCTCGAAGTTGGTTACGGTCAGAAAAAAGAAAAAAATGTTACTAAGCCGCTCTCTACCAGATTCAAAAAGAGCGGTTTTTCATTTATGCCTGCAAAATTGGGCGGAGCTCGTTGGACAACTCAAGAGGGCGAAGAGCAACCCAAAGCGGGCACTACTATAGCTGTTGCCTCAGTATTATCGGTAGGCGATGTTGTGGAGGTTAGAGGTATTACAAAAGGTAGGGGTTTTGCAGGTGCTGTTAAGCGCTACGGTTTTCACGGTGGGCCAAAAACCCATGGTCAATCAGATAGAACTCGCGCAGTGGGATCAATTGGAGCGGGTACAAGTCCTGGTAGGGTTTGGAAAGGAAAGCGCATGCCAGGTCACTATGGTGTTGAAACAAAAACGATTGGTGGTTTGGTAATTTTACATATTGATGAAGAAGCCAAAGAGATTTGGGTAAGTGGACCAGTGCCAGGTCATCTCAACAGCTTTGTGTTAGTTCGTAAAACGGGTAGAGAACAAGTAGTCAAACTAAACAGTAAGGCCAGTGGCATTTCAGAGAAAACAGTTGCAGAAAAACAAACCGAGCAGAACTCAACCAGTGAAGAACCTTCCAGCCAAACAACAGAATTAAATACAGATAAACAAGAAGTTGTAGAAACACCCGAAGCATGAACATAACAAAGATCACTCCCACTGGCAAAGAAGCAACCTGCGTCGTCAGTGATGTCCTATTTGCTGCTAAGGTTAATCAACCGTTAATCTCTCAAGCTATTCGAGTTTATTTGGCTAATCAGCGCCAAGGGACGAGCGCGGTACAGAGTCGGTCTGATGTTAATAGAACTAAGGCTAAGATTTATCGACAAAAAGGGACTGGAAAAGCTCGTCACGGATCAAGAAATGCACCTATTTTTGTTGGCGGTGGAGTCGCGCATGGTCCTTCAGGTGAACAGAATTGGAGCTTAACTTTATCCAAGAAACAGAAACAGGCAGCAATGATTTCTGCTTTATCACTTCAGAGTAATCAAACCCTCGTGAGCGATATTCCCTTGGAAACATCAGGGAAAACAAAGTATGCAGCTCGATTTTTAAAGACGATTAATCCTGCTTTACGCAAATGTTTACTCGTCTTACACAAAGATACGGAACCAACTCGTCGCTCATTTGCCAATATTCCATGCGTTACCATCCGTTCGGTAGCAAAATTAAATGTACTTGATGTCATGTCTGCCGATTTACTGGTTTTTACTTCTCAAGCAATATCAGATTTGGAAGCTCGTCTCTTAAACAGCGATCTGCCAGAGAAACTGAAACAAACTTCAGTTAGTAAGACTAAAATAGCTGCGGTGGTTAAAAATAGCGTAGTCAAAGAGGATGAAAAACCATTGGTAAAAAAAACCACGAAAAAAGTTGTAGCAAAGAAAGTCGAAGCGAAAAAAGCTACTAAAATCACAAAAAAAACGACTAAGTAATTTATGCACACACATATTTTAAAACGACCAATTGTGACCGAACGTTCACTCGCTTTGGCAAACAAAGACAATACGTACACATTTGAGGTGAGTACTACAGCGAGTAAAAATCAAGTTAAAACATTGATAGAAGAATTATATGGAGTTACCGTGACTCGGGTTCATACTATTGTTAGTCAACCACAGCAACGTAAGACTGGTAAGCGAAGATTGGGTCGGATGACAGCCAGATCAAAGAAGGCTTTAGTGACGTTGAAGCAGGGTCAAACGTTAGAAATATTTGATGTAGGAGGACAGGAATAACGTATGTTACGTCAAAGAAAAGCAACCTCCAGTGGTGTTCGTCATCAAGTCGTAATAGATAGAAGCGAATTGCATAAGGGTGCTCCAGAAAAATCCTTGTTAAAACCCGGCCACACAAAGCGTCAGGGTAGAGGGTTTAGGGGTCACGTGACTGTTCGACATCGTGGCGGTGGTGTTAAAAAGAGAATCAGAATAATAGACTGGAAGAGAGTCGCCAAAGACATTCCTGGAATAGTGCAACGACTTGAATATGATCCGGTACGAAGCGCACATCTGGCGTTATTGTTCTTTCAAGATGGACGCAAGGCCTATGTCGTTGCACCACAAGGGATAGCGGTTGGTGATTCAATCATGAATGGAGAAGCAGTTGAAATTAAATTAGGTAATTCATTACCGCTGCGTTCTATTCCTATTGGTATGGCTATTCACAATATTGAATTGAGGCCAGGAAAAGGCGCACAGTTAGTACGCGGAGCAGGTACGAGCGCCACTATCCAATCCAAGGATGGTATATATGTGACCATTCAGCTACCTTCTAAAGAGCTTCGGTTGGTGCACCAAGACTGCTATGCAACGATTGGTCAAATTGGCAACCAAGAATGGAAAAATCGAAAAATTGGTAAGGCTGGTAGAAAACGACTGATGGGAATTAGACCTACTGTTCGTGGTACCGCCCAACATCCAGACTCGCATCCGCATGGTGGTGGAGAGGGTCGATCTGGAGTTGGAATGAAATATCCAAAAACTCCTTGGGGTAAACCAGCTATGGGTAAAAAGACTCGCACTAAAAAGCATCGTACTAATCGCATGATCGTTCGCGATCGCAGGGTGAAGGTATAAAAAGGAGTATCAGAGTATGTCTCGATCAAGTACTAAAGGACCATTCGTTGACCCAAAAGTGTTGGCAAAGGTCAGTAAACAGAAGCTATCAGGATCAAAAACCCCAATTAAGACTTGGAGTCGAGCCTGTGTTGTCAGTCCAGATTTTGTAGGTCACACCTTCTTAATCCATCAGGGTAAAGAATTTGTTGAAGTCTTCATTACTGAAGCGATGGTTGGTCATAAACTAGGTGAGTTTGCCGCTACGAGAAAATTTAGAGGTCATGGAAGAGTAGTAAAACGTGTGCTCTCGAAGACATAAAAAAATATATGCAGATTACAGTTGTCCAAAAATCAGTTCGTCAATCGCCAAGAAAAGTTCGTCTGGTGGTGAATGCTATCAGAAAATTATCTCTGGAACAGGCTATCTTGCAGTTGGGTCAAATTCAACGAAGATCGACTTTAGTGGTATTAAAAACTCTCAGACAAGCAATAGCCAACGCTCAGCACAATCATGGTTTGGGTGCATCGGATTTAAAGATCGCTTCCATTCAGGTTGGCGAGGGTACTCGATTTAAACGCTTTCAACCCGTCAGTCGAGGAAGAGCTCATAGCATTGTAAAACGTTCATGTCAGATTACTGTTATTTTAGAAACCACTGAGTCTGCAAAACCAGAAGACAAAAAAGAGAAAATAGTTGAACCAACCAAAAAAGCGGTAGAGTCAGTGAAAACTGAAATTAGTGAGAAAGTCAAACGACCATCTCAACCAAAAGTTGAAAAAATAACTCGAAAAGCAGTAGTAGTTAGTAAACAAACTAGGACAAAAAGACCTGTAGCTAAATAGAGCTCTGTATCTGGAATAAAGTTGGCTTGTACTGTACAATAACCATTCTTTGTTTAAGACACAATAACAACTAAGGAAATACATGGGACAAAAAGTAAATCCAACCGGCTTTCGTTTAGGTTCCACTTTTACGTGGAAGTCTCGTTGGCATAGTGAACCAGCTCAATATGCTGAATTAGCATTAGAGGATTATGAATTGCGTCGCTATTTAGAAGCGAAGCTGGCAAATGCTCAGGTTGTTCAGGTAGACATCGAGCGATCTCTGACAGTTATCAAGGTAATTTTATTTGTAGCGAGACCAGGTGTGGTAATTGGAAAAGGTGGTGCAAATCTTGAAGAAGTCAAAAAAGGGGTTGAGGCAATTGTAAATGCTCCTTCAAAAAATCAAAAAGGTAAAGTAAAAGCAGATATCAGAGTAGAAGAGGTAACCAGTCCTGAATTAAGCGCAAAATTAATTGCCGAAACAATAGTGCAACAACTAATTAAACGCTTTCCTCATCGACGAGCGGTTAGTCAGGCATTAGAAAAAGTAATGCAAGCCGGCGCAAAAGGCGTGAAGATTTCTCTCTCTGGAAGAATTGCTGGAGCCGAAATCGGTCGAACTGAGAAATATGCTCAGGGAAGTGTCCCAACTCAAACGCTTAGAGCAAACATTGATTACTATCAATTACCAGCAAAAACCAGATCTGGATATGTTGGTATTAAAGTGTGGATATATAAGGGAGAGGTTCAGTCATAACTTGAAAAGCAAGTAACCGTATGCAACAACCAAAGAAAAGTAAATACCGCAAAGCATTTAGAGGACGCCGCAAAGGAATTTCTTTACGAGGCAACACAGTGGTGTTTGGTGAATATGGTTTGCAAGCTCGCTCAACCAACTGGGTATCAGCTAGACAAATTGAAGCGGCACGAAAAAAGATTACATATATGACAAAACGAGCGGGCAAATACTGGATTAGAATCTTTGCCGATAAACCGACAACGAAGAAACCAGTGGGCGTAAAAATGGGATCTGGAAAAGGTGCAATTGAACAGTATGTGGCGGTGGTTAGGCCAGGAATGGTGCTGTTTGAAATTGGGGGTGTTCCAGAGTCTTTAGCTCGCGAAGCGCTGCGCAAGGCTTCACACAAATTATCAGTAGATACTGGAGTGATTGCAAAGTAATTATATGAAAAAACAAGATTTACCATCACTCCACCAAATGTCACTAGTTGAACTACAAGAGTTATTAGAAAAATCGCAGCGTGAATTAACAATTGAAAAGATTAAAAATCAAGCCGGAAAGAGTAAAGGTG
>CAYNWG010000051.1:0-6505 GCA_964400865.1 uncultured Pseudomonadales bacterium | reverse complement strand
TAATCCAGATCCAAATAAATATCCATGTCATCGAGTGATTCGGTCTGACGGAAAACTAGCGAGTGGTTACGCGTTTGGTGGAAAAACAGCGCAACTCAATTTACTCTTAGAGGAGGGTGTGATCGTTGGGGCACAGTAATTTTCCGAATTACTCCATCGCCTCCAACAACATATCGTTGCGTAATCATCCCAAGAGGATCTTGCACTGGTCGAACAACATACTTTCGACAGTCATCGACTGATTGAAGGTGAATAAATAGAAAAATCCATCTGAGCGCAGCAATAGCACCGGTTGAAGATAATGCGGGGTATTCCGCAGTTAATCCAGCATAACCATATTGATGTCCAGCTGGATACACAATTTCATACGCTTCACTTGGATCTAATGTTTCTCCCAATTCTGAGAGATATGCACCCGCTGCCTCAGAAAGCGACGGTAACAATTCAACAACCTCATCATTGGTGGGAACTGTTGCAGACTCTGGTTGTTGAGGTCCTGCTTCAAATGAATTCACGTACCCTTAAATTATAGTATCGCCTTAATTCTAGCAACTATTATCTGCTAAGATACTACTAATATGGCAAGCCAAGCCCCAACCAATTTTGTTCACCTGCACGTACACACAGAGTACTCAATGCTCGATGGACTTTGCCAACTTCCCAAGTTAGTGGATCAAGTCAAAACACTCAATCAACCTGCCGTGGCACTAACTGACCACGGAGTCATGTTTGGTGCACTACACTTCTACAATGCTTGTCTGAAAGCAGATATCAAACCAATTGTGGGAGTAGAGGCATACATAGCAAAAAAATCTCACTTAGATAAACAAGTCAAAATGGGTGCTGACCAAGCCCATCTCACCCTATTGGCATCTAATTATGTTGGATATAAAAACCTTCTAAAACTGGTATCTACCGCCCACCTAGAAGGCTTTTCTTATAAACCCAGAATCGATGAAGAGCTTCTAGCAAAACATAGTGAAGGTGTTATTGTACTTACCGGCTGCGCTTCGAGCCCAATTAATTTACTACTCAGAAATGGTGAGTTAGATGCGGCAAAAAGTAAATTGGAGTGGTACAAAAACATTTTTGCCGATCGTCTGTATGTAGAAATTCAACGCCACCCACAAGTTCCATTCTTAGCAGAACTGGAAAAGCAACAGTTGGCACTTGCCCGTGAGCTTCACCTGCCCATCGTCGCAACAAATGATGTTCACTACATCTCTTCGGAGGACGCTCGCGCTCAGGATGCCCTGTTGTGTGTGTCAACCCATAAACTCATTTCAGACAAAGACCGCATGTCCATGATGGACTCTCCTGATTACTATTTACGCTCAACACAAGAAATGATTGAATTATTTCATGATTTACCTGAGGCGATTTCCAACACGTTGGAAATCGCCAATCGATGTGAGCTTACCATCCCTACCGGCCAATTAATTTTTCCTGAATTTGCCATTCCTGAGGGATCGACAACAGAACAATTTCTTCACGACCTAGCTTTTGAACGTGCTAAACAAAAGTTTGGCGAACTGAAACCAGAACTAATCGAGAGACTAGAATATGAACTCCATAT
This sequence comes from uncultured Pseudomonadales bacterium, assembly GCA_964400865.1. Lineage (GTDB taxonomy): Bacteria > Patescibacteriota > Microgenomatia > UBA1400 > PJMF01 > DAOQVB01. The sequence goes on along the minus strand of CAYNWG010000051.1, from coordinate 4,929 downwards.
CATTAATGATAAGGGCTACGGTACCTATTTCTTAATCACCCAGGACTTTGTGAATTGGGCTAAACAACAAGGGATCGGTGTTGGACCAGGAAGAGGATCAGCGGCTGGTTCTCTAGTATCGTATTGCCTTGGTATAACTTCTATTGATCCAATCGCCCACGGGCTAGCATTTGAACGTTTTCTAAATCCTGAACGTCCAACTCCACCAGATATCGATATGGACTTTGCTGACGATCGCAGAGACGAAGTCATTGAGTATGTGGCGAGCAAATATGGCGCCGATAGAGTAGCCCACGTGATTACTTTTGGTCGCATGGAGGCACGAGTGGCTATCCGAGATATTGGCCGAGTGCTTGGATTTCCCTACGAAGATCCAGATAGAATTGCCAAGCTGATTCCTAACCAACCCGGCCACCGCACAACACTCAGTCAAGCCGTTCAAAGCGTACCAGAACTGGCTGCCTATTACAGTCAACCCAAATTTCGTGAGTTGATCGATCTCGCACAAAAAGTTGAAGGCAATGTCCGTCATTCGTCCGTGCATGCAGCAGCAATTGTGATTACCGATAAACCCATGAGTGAATACACGGCCATTCAGCTTGACTCAAAAACCGGCAAAACTATCACTCAGTACGACATGTATGCGCTAGATTGCAATATTTCTGATGACGCTATTGGCCTATTGAAGTTTGATTTCCTCGGCCTTCGCAATCTATCAATAATCCAAAGTACGCTCAATTTGGTAAAACAATATCGATCAGAATCCATTGCGATTGATGAAATACCATTAGACGATCCCAAGACATTCACACTCTTAGCTAGCGGTGATACGATGGGTGTTTTTCAGCTCGAATCTTCGGGCATGCGTCGAGTAGCTCGATCACTTCGCCCATCACAGTTTTCAGATATTATGGCACTAGTGGCATTGTATCGTCCCGGACCGATGGACCTGATTCCTCAATTCATTGAGGGAAAACATAATACGAATAAGATTACTTATGCTCACGAATCTCTCAAACCAATTTTGAAAGAAACATATGGAGTGATGGTTTACCAAGAGCAGATTCTAGAAATTGCTCACGTCATGGCGGGGTACAGTTTGGGGGAGGCGGATATTTTACGCCGAGCAATTGGTAAGAAAAAAAAGAAATTACTTGATATTAACCGCCAGCGTTTTATCAATCAATCGGTCCAAAACTCGTATAGCAAAGCTGTAGCCGAAAAGGTATGGGGATTCATTGAAGCTTTTGCCAACTATGGTTTCAACAAAGCTCATGCAGCCAGTTACGCCATGATTGCTTATCAAACTGCTTATTTAAAAGCTAACTACCCAATTGAGTATATGACTGCTTTGATGAGCGTTGAGTCTGGCTCTATGGCACAAACTAGAGATGAAAAAATTGCCCAGGCTATAGAAGAGTGTAAAAAAATGGATATATCAATACTACCTCCCAACATCAATCATTCTGCCAGGGATTTTACCATTGAAAAATTACCCTCTGGAAAACGAAAGTACGCCATCCGCTTTGGCTTGAACGCTATTAAGCACGTGGGTTCTGCTGCGATCGACACCATCATTGCAGTCAGAGATAGTCTTGGCAGTTTTACTTCACTCACTCAATTTATAGCCGAAACTGATAGTCGAAAAGTCAACAAAACTACCTTGGAATGTCTCATCAAGGTCGGAGCCATGGATAGTTTCGGTACTCGGGCTAGCATGCTGGAAAATCTTGAGGAAATTCGCAAGCGAATTTCCGGACTTGGCAGTTCAGACCAAGGCCAAACCACTCTATTTGGAGAAATTGGTGGCGGTGAGCTGGCTATGCAGGATACCTTTCTTACTTTGCCAGAATATCCCCAAGCTGAACTGCTCTCATTTGAAAAAGAGTTACTCGGTCTGTATCTAACCGAGCATCCAATGGCTAAATCGCTAAAGACGGCGGAAAAACAGGCCAATAAAAAAATTGCCGAAGTGGATGGTTCAGTACACCAAGATCAACGATTTCGGTTTGGCGGTGTAATTACCAAACTCAGAGTCGTTAGAACGAAAAAAAACGATAAAGAAATGGCATTTGGTAATCTGGAAGATACGTCTGGACACATTCGATTTGTAGTATTTCCCAAAACCTACGAAGAATTTAAATCCACTCTAACTGTGGATTCTGTTGTTGTTGTCACTGGTAGGATTGATGTACGCGAAGAGGAAACCCAACTGGTTGTTGAGTCAATTAGTGTTCCTAATTCTTTCGATGTCCAACAATCCATTGAAGAATCGAGTTTCCAATTATTTATTCCCAGAAAAACCAGTAAAGAAACTCTGGAAAAGCTCGGAGCATTACTTAAACAACACCCAGGAAAAGATACGGTGGTTATAGTCATTCCCAATGGCGCAAAACCCCAAATGATGACCTTACCCTACGGTGTTGCTTGGTCAGACGAACTAAAAACATCGGCAGAAGCTTTGTTGGCATAATTTGGGTGTGACATTTCCCATTTGTGTTGTTACAATATTGCCCCATGAGCAATCATGGAAATAATTTCCCAAATCAAACTAAATTTATCTTTGTTTCTGGAGGCGTTCTATCTGGACTTGGTAAGGGTGTAACCGCTGCCTCACTCGGCCTTTTGTTGAAAAACCGAGGCTATTCTGTTGGCAACATCAAGTGCGAAAATTACCTCAATCTAGATTCGGGCAACATTAACCCCATTGAGCATGGAGACGTTTTTTTGTGCGAGGATGGGTTGGAGGCAGACTTAGACTTAGGTACTTATGAAAGATTTCTCGAAGTAGAAGTTGGTCATAAAAATTTTACAACCATGGGTCAAATTTATTCCAAAGTAATAGAAAATTCAAAAAATTTGCAGTATGACGGAGCTACTGTGGACGCAATTCCCTATGTTCCAGAAGAAGCCATCCGAAGAATTCAAGAATCAGCCCAAGGTTTTGATTTTATTCTTGTGGAACTTGGCGGAACCGCAGGAGAATATCAAAACGCCATCTATTATGAAGCTTATCGCATTATGAAATTACGATATCCTCAAGATGTGCTTCATATTCATGTCACGTATTTTCCTAAACCTTCGCATATTAATGAACTAAAATCAAAACCAACTCAGTTATCAGTCCGAACTTTAAATTCCATGGGGATTCAGCCAGATTTTATTGTCGGTCGAGCAGAACTCGTTATCGATGAAAAGCGAAAGGAAAAAGTTGCGTTTTATTGCAACTTACGCACAGATGAAGTGATTTCCAATCCAGATTGTGATTCGATTTATGAAGTTCCTATAGTATTCGCTGAACAAAAATTTGATGAAAAAGTTCTCAATAAACTCAATTTACCTCTCAACAAACAAGATCTAACAGCCTGGAAAGATCTTGTGTCAGTTATTCAGCATAAACGAAGTCAAGCAGTTACGGTGGCAATTATTGCCAAGTACATCGCAACTGGCGATTACGAATTGGAAGATTCGTACCAATCATTGGTTGAATCGTTAAAAATTGCCTCCTGGCATTCAGACGTTGATCTGCACATTTCTTTTATTAATGCAGAGTCACTCGAAAAAGAAGGTAAAAAAGCTCAAGAAGATCTGGCAAAAGCTCAGGGAATAATAGTACCCATTGGTTGGGGCAGTAGAGGAGTTGAAGGCAAGATTGCCTCCATCAAATACGCAAGAGAAAATAAGGTACCATATTTAGGTTTGTGCTATGGCATGCAGTTGGCTTGTGTTGAGTTTGCCCGCAATGTTGCCCAACTTGCAGATGCCAATACTGCGGAAGTGAATGAGAAGACTCCACATGCCATTATTCACCAAATTCCCTTTGAAGAACAATACCAGCGTATTAAGGGCGAAGGAGCAAGCATGCGACTCGGGGCATATGATTGTATTCTCAAACCTGGCACGCTGGCACACTCAATTTACCAAAAACATCACGCTTTTAAGAATGAGGCAGCTGATTTAATTTCCGAACGACATCGGCATCGGTATGAATTCAATAATGAATATCGTAGTAGCTTGGCGAATCATGGCTTAATAATCTCTGGTACTTCACCTGATGATTTTTTTGTGGAAATGATTGAGTTACCAAAAAGCATGCATCCTTTTTTTATCGCCACTCAGGCTCACCCAGAGTACAAGTCGAGGCCACTCCATCCGCACCCACTCTTTACAGAATTTTTGGAGGCGGCTAAAACGAAGTAATTAAGTTGCATTTGCATAATTAACACCTCTTGAGTAGAATACACCAGTCTAGTTTTTGAAAAGGTTCTCTATGGCACAATTTTTTACACATCAAGAGCAAAAAGTATCAGTAGGTGATTCTGTCAGCATCCATCAAGAAATTATTGAAGGTGGCAAAAAAAGAATCCAGATATTTGACGGCCTCGTTATCGCGATCAAAAATCGTGGGGTTGGTCAGTCTTTTACTGTAAGAAAAATCGCAACAGGCGGAATTGGTGTAGAGAAAATTTTTCCCACTGCGCTACCAAGTATTACAAAAATTGTGGTAAAACGTACCGGAAAAGTACGCCGAAGTAAGTTATATTTTCTGCGTGAACGCACCGGTAAGCAAGCTACCAAAGTTAAAGAAAAGAAAACTCTCCTCAAAGCAGTTGAGCAAAAATAATTTTTCTTCTGGTGATCGCGCTGAGCACTTGGCTCAACAATTTCTAATTAGTCATGGATTTTCCATACTTGAACATAATGTCAGAGTAAAAAATCATGAAGTTGATATCATTGCTATTGATGTAGAGTTGAATGAACTAGTGTTTGTAGAAGTTAAATCTCGATCAACCGGTTATTATGGGGACCCCAGCCAGGCAGTTGATTATGTCAAACTACGATCAATACAATATGTTGCCGCGTGTTATCGAGGGCAAGTCAACTACCAAGGTGACTTCAGGTTTGATATAATCACCGTCGTCGATGGTA
>CAYNWG010000050.1:5317-6589 GCA_964400865.1 uncultured Pseudomonadales bacterium | reverse complement strand
TTTTACTACTACGAGTAACTACCTACTACAATTAACTGCTTTTGGTGGCGATGGCGTGTAAAACATTGACTAAATCGCGCTGTCCGGCCTTGAGTACGTTGACCAAACCATACGCTGGACCTTGAATACGAGAGATCAGCGTGGCAACTAGTTGAGATTTGCTTGGTAATTGGCTGAGTCTCTCAAGATCAGCGGCGGAAAGTATAACATCAGCCATGATGCCTTTTTTGATCGTGAGTTTTTCTTTCTCTTTTTGAAACGCAAAGAGAGCCTTAATAGGAGCCACTTCATCTTCGTAGGCAAACACAAAGGCATTCATGCCATCAAGCGCATCTGATAGTTTGCCTTTACCAACGGCGATGTCTAATAGTGTGTTTTTGGTAACTAAAAGTTCGCCACCAGCGACCTTAATGCTTCTTCGGAGCGCAACTTGATCATTCGCATTAGTACCAGAATAGTCAATCACGGTGAGGGTTTTGGCACGTTTGACTTTCTCTTGCAGTACGGCGATCTGGTCGAAGTTTTGTTTGCTTGGCATAATGATTGTCCTTTTTAATACAGTACTCAATAAGCGAGTGTTCAGATCAGAAGAAAGGGAAAAAAACAAAAAAGTATTGTTTCCTCGGTGTGACTTATAGCGGGTAAACCAACATGCACACTGTCTTCAGAACAGAACAGGCGATAGTATAGCAGGATCAGTTCAAAATGCAATCTGCTAAGTTGAAGGAAGGAATTGAGACGATTATCAATTAGTATTATAGTAAAAATTATTTGATTTCTTGTCATATTATGGTACAATATGATTATGTCAAGTATGAGTGAAATAGTACAGAAAGTTGCTGAAAAATCTAAGATTTATAGAAGCACAATTCCCCTGGTGCTGATACTACTTTTAGCGGGATGTGCGAATGATCAAGAACCAACTCCAAATAAAGTGCGGAATACTCTTACTACTGTTCCTGCCACTGTTGTAATTGAGATGGAAAACTTAAACGACGCACTTACTGTAGTTTCCACGGAAACTCCAACAACAACTCCAACAAGCTCGCCCACCAGAACTCCCACAAGCACTCTAACAAGCTCGCCCACCAGAACTCCCACAAGCACTCTAACAAGCTCGCCTACACGAACTTTGATAGCACCATCAGTTACACCCGAACAAACAATAGTTATTCCAACCAACACTTCGGCACCGCAGGAACCTACTGAAACTCCACCTGAGGTCATTACTCCAGATGGTCAGGAACCTACACAAACTCCACCTGTAGTCAT
>CAYNWG010000050.1:0-5217 GCA_964400865.1 uncultured Pseudomonadales bacterium | reverse complement strand
TACTCCTGATGGTCAGGAACCTACACAAACTCCACCTGTAGTCATTACTCCTGATGGTCAGGAACCTACACAAACTCCACCTGTAGTCATTACTCCTGATAGTTAAACAGCGACACTTTCTTTAGATTTACGGAGTTCATATCGCAGGTAGCCGTCATACATAGCTTTCGCATACATACCATTGACATATTTGAAACTGTGTTACACTTATACATGATGTTAAATCACCGTATGTATTCTAGCTTCCAATGTATTATTACCCTTAAGCAAGGAGGTTGTGTCTTTTTGTAACAAATAAAAATCCAAGCAAGCAAAAAAACACAACCCCCGCAAGAAAAGCGGGGGTTTTTCGTAGGTAAACAAAAACGTAGTAAAAAAGTAAAAAACCAAAAAAGAAAGACAACGTGCCAAATAAAGAAACAGCTGAAATACTTACAATAATGCCGTCAGATAGTCGATTCTTTGAAGTCGCACTTATTCAGCAAATGATTGCGGATGCAGTCGCGATGCAAATGGCTCAAGTTGAACAACCACTTGCGCAGGCGCAAATTGAAACAATGGCGTTGGTAAAAGTTGAAGAGGCGAGTGGTGGGTCTGACAAATCAGGGGTGTGGCCGACCAACCGCTCAGATGCCGAATGGGATGAATTATTTCAACAAACTGCATTTTCTGATGAATATGCTTGGGTGGAATCTCTTTTTGCCAAAGAGCTGGTTTTTAGAGAATTTTTTAGAGAAAGAAAAGTATGAACAAAAACGTATTACTAACAGTTATAAATGGAAGGAGGACGTGATGAACGACCAACTCTCAACTATCCCATACTCAGCTCGGGGACTTAGAGCCCTACAAGAAGCGCTTGCTATTCATCGTGATATGTATGTCTGGCTCAATCCAGTCACTGGCCAAATCGATGTTAAAGAAGTTAACCAACCACTTAGACCAACCCTTGTATCAAGACATGACGATTAGTCGTATGTCGAGGAGCGACGGCGTTTTAGAGGAGCGCCAGTTCGCTCCGCCTGCTTCCTTGGGCTATTAGTAGCCAGGGGGCAAGCAGAGCGAATTACTTAGGTAGATATTATAATTTTCTTATTAATTACTATTTAATCTCTACTTACTCGTGGTGCATTGTTATATGAATTGATTGGTATTATGGTATAGCCAAGCTTGTCCGAAAGGAAAAAGAATGAAAACAGTCTCCAGCCAAATTGCCAGTAGGTCCGAACTGCTTGAATTGGTAGAGACGCTTGGCATGTATGCTCATATAGAGCAGCCAAAGTCTAGGCAATTACGGTCAATCAGTTCATCGGAGGAAGCTGGACATTTCAACCAGCTATTCCCGTTACAACAGAAAAAATCAATTGGTTTTCGTACGCTAGCAACTAGTTAGTATTACCGTACATACCGGTTTCGCCAAAATTCATTTGTGTGAGCAAGTTGTTTAAGAGTGTTTTTGAATCGTAACCTAAAAGCAGCTCTGTTTTTTCAAGCGCTTCTTTGTTTGGCCAAATTAGAAAAACTTGAATAATTAAACCTGAGTCATTTAAAATAGTTTTTGCCTCATATCCATATTCCCCGTTTTCCCCATTTTCAATTAAATTGCCAATAGACCACGATCGGTGGTTGGCACTGGTTACACCTGAAGAAGGAGAACTATTTATCGCAGGTGTTTCTACAGTATCAAAAGATAGATTAAAGAGCTCGAAGGAGGATGGGGTGCACGGCGGAACTCTGTTTGAATTGCCATTGGTGGGTGAGGGATTTTGTAGTCCAGCAATCCAAACCGCATACTTTTTACTACATTCAGTCCAAGCTTTCTTATCTGTTTCATTGATAAAGAAGTGGTATTTCAACAGAGGATACCAAAAATTTTCTTTACTTCGCAAGCCATCTTCTCTTATGGATAGCAGCGTCTTGGGATACGCCATTTCAAAGCTAACTTCTGTTTGAAAATTCGTTTCAATGGTTTGCCAATCGTCTTTACTCTCTCCACTTGGCGGATAGATGAAGCTTTGAGAGGGGGGCTTGGATGTAGGCAAAACGGCGCCAACTAGATCGGCGGCAGATGACTGATTTTCACGAGTAGTATTGATTAAATGGGTAACTGCTGAGGCTCGCCAAAGCGAATAAAAGACTAAAGAACTGACGCTGAGTAAAAGACTAACAGCGATAAAAATTATATTGAGCAGGCTATTTCTTTTTAGTGGAACAGCAGGTTGAGTATCTGTCATTCAATCAGTGTAGCAAATTAGATTTCGCCTGCCACGTACAATCTTTCTCGTAAACCAACAGAAGTATGATTATCACCGAGTTGAAATGGCCACTTGCCTGTTTGAGCCCGACGTTGCATTAATCTTTTCCAGACAGGAATGTGACTTACTCTAGAGTGAGTTAACCAAGCCATGGATCTTTGCATAAGTTGACCTTGAGCGAAATCAATTCCAGTCACAGCAATCGGACTTAAACCGAGTTGCCGAGCAGCGCTCAGATACTGAGTTTTCAATCGGTTGAGTTCTTGCTCGACTTTGGAATCATCTTGGAAATATTCTTTTGCTACCAAGGCCACAGAGTGAATATTCAAAACGCTATCAATTTCTACTCCAAATCGATCATCATCAATTTGACCAGCCATGGCTAAGTTATGCATAATCAAGATAGTGCGCTCAAGGCGGTTGTCGTACTGATTGGTTAGTATCCAGTCATATTTAGCTCGAATGCCTTCAATTGATGGATGCTCAGAGTCAGATTCCAATTTATCTACTATTTGCTGGGGGAATTTGAGTGTGACTGTTGTCACCAACACATTGGACACCGCATTAACAAGGTTTCTGTACTCAATTGCATCTTGAATTGACCAATCTCTTTTGGCTGCAGCCCAAGTTTCAATTGTGATAATTTCTGCAATGCAATTTTGAACAAGCTTAATTTGTTCGGGCTTGCAAGTTTGGTTAAGTAGCTCGAGTAAATGCTGGTATGCCAATTGTTCTTTTGCCGATGCAGTCGCAATAACTTCGCCAATGTCATCTCTCCCTGAGTGCTGGAAATCAAGTAAATCATTGAGGGATATTTGGTAACTCAACAAGCCAGCGATGGTTTTGAGGTGTTTGTTATCTATAAGTACGCCGGAATTTTCCACCAAATCAGGAATCAAAGTTAATAATCCAAGCATGAGTAACTTGAGCATTGACTTGAAGTGGAAATCAGTGGTTGTGAGTTTTTCTCTGGCAGTCTTAAAATTACTCAGTTGCTGGAGAGTAGAATCGGGAAATACTGACTGACTTGGTTTTTCTGGGGAAAACATAGTGTGAAAGTGTATTATATCAAAGAACATCAAGTAGTGTAGAATACTGCATTATGAAAAATGAAATGAAGAGTTTGCCAGCGCAAGAAGAAGATCTGAGATTAAAACTCAGACGAATGGCAGACGAACTATATACGTTTTTATGGTTTCCTGGTTTTCAGTCGGTGATGTGGCGAAGAAGACTTGATAAAAATGATGGTTCACAGCTAGACTATGATGCTGCATCTGGAGAGTATGACCTGCCAGTTGATGACGAAATTGAAATTGGATTATTTGCCTTGAAACTCGATTATTTCTCTATGATCTCTATTGCTGGTTTACTCTATTCAGTCATGAATAATTTGACTGCAGATAGAGAGTTCGTTAGCTACCTACCCTCTGTAGCATTGCTGATTTTATCTCGATATGTGGCCTCACCAGCAGTTTCAATGTTAACGGATAAATATGGCGAAGCAGCGACCGACCAAGTCGCTTTTAGCAGTGATTTATACGACATGGATTTGTCTGCATTTTCTCCAACAGTTCAGCTAAAAAAATAAATGATCTTAACTCAAGATTATCAACTCGAACCAAAACTATCTGAAACATTCCAAAGAGAGACAAGTACTTTTTACACTAAAGCGCTGCTCCAGACGAGCCTATGTTTTACTGTAAACTATCAAAAAATAAGTAAGTGTGTGTTTTCATTTTGTAGCGACAGAATTGATCGGAGAATTACCAACGATTGAATATATCAAATAGTGTCATATAATATCCTTATATTTACTATTGGAGCTATATGTTAGATAACAACGAAAAAGAAAATGATCAGTCTGATGAAGATCTTATGTTAGATGAGCTGGAGTTACCTTTGGACGAGCAGCTAGCGGATGAAGAAAATAAACTACGTGTAGCATTGATAGCGATCCTCGGTTATGTGCCTTTTCCAACTTTAATTGGTTATCTGTGGAATTCAAGACAGGGCAAAAATGAATACTCTTCCAGCAAAGCGTTGGTGGCATTGTATTCTGATCTACTAACATTTAATTTGCTTGTTCTACCAATAATTCTTACCCATATTAATAATATTCCCATAGATACTGAACAAACTGAAATGGCGATTACAATAATTAGTGATATTCCGATTAACACCGAAACAACTGCATTGTCGATTACAATGTTCTGGGTCGCATATTTACGCTATATACTGATGCCAATCGGATTCTCAATGGTGGATCGGCATGGTTCTGAAATCAAAGAGTTATTTGAAGATGCGCTTGGAATAGTGGGCTTGATTTTAGAAGATTTAGAAGTTCCTGATGATTATTACGATAAAGTAGCCTTTGGCAGTGGTTCATACGACATGGATTTGTCTGCATTTTCTCCAACAGTCAATTCAAAGAGTACATAATCTTGTGATATACTAAAAACCGTCATTATGAACTTTGCGCATCGATCCACTACTACAACTACTAACCCTGCTTGAGGGAGGTGTTGTGGTGAGAAGTCCATAAGCCCCCTTGAGACAGGGGGTTTTTTCGTAGAAAAACACTATATAATCAAAGTAATTGCATTTGAAAGGAAACCATGTCAGACAATAAACAGAAAGAGAAATTAGCAGAATTACGCCATTCGGCGGCACATTTGTTGGCGGCAGCGGTAATGGAGTTGTATCCAGATACCAAACGAACGATTGGTCCAGCTATTGATGAAGGATTTTATTTTGATTTTGAATTTTCATCACCAATCTCAGATGAAGACTTGCTCAAAATTGAGGTAAGAATGCACGAGGTTCTTAAGTCCTGGAAAGGTTTTACGCGTCAGGAAGTGACAAAAGCTGAAGCCTTAGCAATGTACAAAGGTAATCCCTACAAATGTGAATTAATAGAAGAATTTGCTGAAAAGGGTGAAACGCTATCGGTTTACACCAGTGGAGA
>CAYNWG010000049.1:0-6942 GCA_964400865.1 uncultured Pseudomonadales bacterium | reverse complement strand
GAGAGAATGCGCCCACAATATTATTGACGTGTGATTCGGCCGTGGTTTCGTTGGGTGAACTGACTACTACTCGAATTGCCACTCTAAATCCAGGCTTCTCAACTTTGGAATTTATTGCTTCCATTTCCTTCGGATCGTGTCCGTACGTAGCCTTGTCAGGATCTGCTTCTCGCTTCTTTTCAGATTGAACAAAACCCCTGCCCTTTTGTTGCCAACCTTTACTTTCAGGAGTTAATAAAATTTGAATAATTGCCCCTTCACCATCTCCCATTTTAGACAGTGCTGAAGTAATCAGTGACAACCCATCGGTGGGCAGATCTTTATATGTTTTGATGGGAAAATAATTTGATTTTTCAAAACAAATAGCGGCAAAATCAACCTTCCCTTTTTCACTAAAGATATTCACCTCTTCAACTTCTTTAATGTCAGCATTTGGATACGCTCCGTGGATTTGCTTTTCAACCAGATCTCGAAGTGCCGCCGGACAACTTACATAAATAGCTATTTCTTCCTTCAAAGCTACAATTTCAAAAGCAAAGGAGTGTTCTGGTTTCAACCAGGCAAGAATACCTCTTCTCTTAACAGAATATAGACCAGAGAACATTTGTTCCGCGGCGTCTATTTTTATTTCATTATCTTTTGGTAGCCGAATCATCAAAGTCACAAAGTTTAAGGCATACGCCTCTCGCTTCCGATGTTTTAACCATTGAAAAATCATATACCCAAAAACAGCTAAGATTGATCCAACAAATAAAAATAATGCGAGTTGACTAAAAAAAGTCACCACAGAACTAGTGAGTGAGGCAGAATTAAATGTTGGATTCATGTCGGTACACTACTTTTCCTACAAATTTTTTTATAATCTTATGACTCCATTCCAGCAACCAAGCTAGACTAAGTTTTACATCCTTAACCGGATGTTCTTCATCTTCTGCAGTTATTGGTAACATAATGACGGTTTGTGCTGGATGGGACTGGGGAAGAAGTTGCGCATGCTCATCAGCAATTACGATTTCCTGTGGTAATTTATCCGCGTGATCTTCTACCCGTTCCAAAAATCCCTCAACTTCTACCGGTAATTCGGATGATGGTTCATATTCTACCTGTCCAATAAGTCCCGCTTCTTGCGGAGCACTATTTGAGGCAACTGTCTCTGGTTTTCGGGCACTCGAAGAAACTGCGCCTTGAGGATTCAGAGGATCATTGGCAATGATGGCGGCTGGCATTACTTGATCAAATACACTTGAAGTTTGTTCAGTTTCTGTGAGAACTTGGTCAAGCAGTGCCAGCCGCTCATCTTCGGTTAAATCAAAATCTTGCTCTAGATTAAGATCGCTTGGGATTTGTTGTAAATCCGTTTGCTCGGTTGAAGTCTCGGCAAATTCTTGATCGGTTTGATCTGTAAGTTGGTTTTCGTGAACAGCCTCATCTTCTGAAGACTCGGTAGGCGTAGATAGTAGGAGGTCTTGAATTGTTTGATCGTCCTGTCGACTAGCAGATGAGTCAGGCAAGTCTGTCACAACCTGAGTCGTATTTGCTGGAGACAAAACTGAGTTGACTGCTTGATCTGTGGGAGATAGATTGATTTTAGATAAGTCTTGTACTACTGTTTGATCGTTAATTTGAGCGGACGAAACGTTGAGCTCTGGAGCCTGAACCTCCGAGTCATCCAGTTTTTGGTCACCAATTGATGCATTTGCCACCTGATCAGTTGCCACAGGGTCAAGTGTCACCGGCTGTGGCAACGTGCTTACTGGTGGAGCAAACGGATCAAATACCGCCTGTCCTGTAGGGGCAGTTGTCATAATTCAATCATAGCATCTTGAGGGTATGAAGAGAAGCACAAGGAACCATCACTTCGTGATGATTGTGTCTCCCACCCTCAATCCAAGTTGTTCGCTTTGCCCAGCCGGAATCTCCAAGACTAGAGTGGCGGGCTTTGCGGGGCTGTATCTGGGAAGCTCATCTTGTGGAGTTTGTTTGTCAGGCGCCGGAGCATTTTTTGTTATATCAACAATTGTAGTGTTGTCAATCCAAACCAAATCCAAATCAAACAGCATATCTTTCATCCAAAAATTTGGCATGGATTTCTCTGGCAAAATAAATAACATCCCCTGCATGGGCACCTCGAATTGGCCACTCAAACCACGCTCTAGTGCGCTTGGTGAAACAACGACGCTCACAAAAAGTGACCCGATTAGTTTATTTGACCCCTCTCTAGTAATGATTAATTGAGCAGTATCACCATCGCTTAGGCTTGATAACTGAACTGGTTTGGATACTAAGTGGGCAACAACAAAAATTCCGATCACCAGAGAAAGTAAGAAAAATAGTTTTTTCACTGCTACATGATATACTGATTTTTTGTTGCCGCCTAATTTTCTATGAAAAATGTTGTTCGTTTTGCAACTATCTTGAGCTATGTTTCTGTAATTTCTCTTCTGCTTATTTCTTTCATTAGTTTTTTTAGATCAAGTTATTATTTACTTGATCTGCTTTCGCATTTTCATTTCCAATACATGGTGGGATTTTTTTTGCTTGTGGGGTTTTTTCTGTTACAGAAAAAACCCATCTTTGTTTTCGTTGCCACAATCGGTTTTATCACTCAAACTATCTATTTACTTCCATATTATTTTCAACCCAAAGCATCTGCTACCATCCAAGCTGAGCACTCGACTGTCCGAGTTTATTTTAACAATATCAATTATGGAACGACAGATTTTTCCTCACTAGTCAGCTCTGTTACTCAAAACAACCCTCAAATTATTGGTGTTGCTGAGCTATCTGCAGAAAAGTTTGTTCAGCTAAAAAATCAACTACCAAATCATCCATATTCATATCATGTATCAGGCAGAGGCAAACTAGGGTTAGCGGTATTTTCTCAGCTACCTTTTTCTGATCAGCCAAGCACGCACTATTTCACCGACAATAAATTCCCTTCAATAGTTGCAACAATTCAAGAGTTTAACTCAAATAAGCAATTAAAAATTATCGTCATACATCCTCCACCCCCCATTACCGCCGAATATACGCGAACAAGAAATGAGTTATTTGATAACCTTGCTGAGTATGCAACGTCACAAACAAACCCTCTCTTGGTCATGGGTGATTTTAATAGCACTGGTTGGTCACCAGCATTTCAAGAATTATTAATTGACTCCAACCTTATTGATACACGCAATAATCAGGGAGCTCAGCCATCTTGGCCAAGTCAGCTACCAAAATTATTACGAATTCCCATCGACCACATTCTGACCAATGAAGCACTTCTTGTCTCCTATCGAGAAATCTTACCATCCGTAGGTTCTGATCATTTGCCCGTTTTGGTAGACGTTTCATGGTAACGCCTTCTCCAAAGCAACATCAAACCACCCAAAACAAACATCAACAACACATATTGGTTGAAGCTAACACCAAACCAAACTAAATCTCCTCGATCAATTCGTAAAAAATCTAGCAGCAGGCGACCGATACCATAGATAACAAGGTAATAAGCTGTTGCTTGCCCTGCTCCAATGACCCACCTTTTTCGCCAGATTATAACTACGATGATGAGATTCAAAATTATTTCATACAAAAATAAAGGATGAAAATGGCTTTGAGTAATTACTGACTGTAATCGATGGTCTGGATCAATATAAATTCCCCAAGGTACTTTAGTTGGCAAACCATACAATTCTTGGTTTGCAAAATTTCCAATCCGGCCAATTGCCTGACTCACCGGCAAAGCATGTACGAGTAGGTCGGTAACCACCAACAATGTAATTTGTTTTTGTCCGAAGCTTGTTTGCTTCTTTTGTGTGAGCAGTAAGACTATTGCAGCTAACCCACCACCAAGTATCCCTCCAATAATACTTAAACCACCATTCCAAACATACAATAATTCAATTGGGTTTTGGGCATATATACTCCAGTCGGTTATTCCATGCCAAACTCGAGCAAAAATAAAGCCAATCGTGATGATTAGCACGTACATTTTCTGCATTTGCTTGAATGAAAATCCATACCTCGAACAAGCTCGCTGCACACATTCCCAACCAGCTACAAGTGCAATCCCAATAAGTAACCCATAGGGGTGAAACGTCAGTCCAAACATACAGTCATTGTATTACAACAACGCAAACAACCAGACCAAAACATTCCAAAGTAGTAGTGCTGCCATGACTAAATGAACTTCTACCTGACTGAGTGGGCGCTTGAGCTGATAAAAATATGTTTTTTCAAGTAATTGTTTGTCTGTTCGTAGGACATACAGTGAGGCAGTCGTACTTGCCAAAAACCCAACAATGATTCCTCCACCTAGAATACTACCAGTAGAGGTCACAACAAAAAAAGATAACGGAATAAATAAGCCAAGAAATAACAAGGATTGCGTTACCAGACCCTCACCTTCGCTTGATCGATACAAGTGGTGGAGGTACTTACGATCAATGTTGGTCAACAATAAACCTAGCAGCAAACCAACGACCAGAATGGGTATTTGAAACCAAAGTGACAGCAATTTATCAAACGAGAGAATGAGTGACAAAAAAAAGTAGATTCCAGCAATTCCAATAGCAACTGGATTTGGCAGCAAGGTTTTTAGTAACTTCATCACTCTAGTGTACACTAATCAACAATGTTTTTCGTAGAATCAATAAGTACCTTTTAGTTTATACAGACAAAACGCTGAAACAGTTGGGCCATCGGTGATTTTTCCAGTTTTAATTAACTCCTCTATTTCGTGGAGTGAAAATTTCTTTATTTGCATCCCCTCTTCGCTATCTTCTAGCTTTTGTGGCATAAAAGAACAATTTTCCGCTACAAAAACATGACAACCAATAGTGCTAAATCCATTCGAAGAGTATAAAAATCCGAGTTTGTTAAATTGATTTGATTCCAAACCTGCTTCTTCACCCAATTCTCGCTTAGCAGAATCAAGTGGCTCTTCTGTAGGTTCAATTCCACCTGCAGGAAACTCCAATGACATTTTGTTGACGGTATACCGATATGTTTCGATTAAAAAATAATCGTCACCGATTTTTGGAATCACCAGCGAAAAATCTTTACCACCTACCACACCATATATTCCGCGTTTTCCGCCTGGTGTTTGAAACTCATCATGACGCAAAGAAATCCAAGGATTTTCGTAAATCTTTTTCGAACTGAGAGTTTTCCAAAGAGTACTTTTTGACATGACAAGACCAGTTATTTAAAGATCTGATATTCTTTCGCTTCGAGGATTCGCTCAACAGCTGCGTCAACTTGACTAGCAAACAATGGATCAACGGCATATTGAGCAACGAGCGCGGATTTGACTTTTTGTAACTCTGTTGGAGTTGTTTCGGGACCAAACACCAATATTTGATTCCCGGCATAAAGTGCCGAGAGCGTTACGGATTCGAATGACCGAGAGTATGTATTGGTTTCACCATCGTAGGCAGCAGCTCTCATCGTAAGCGAATCGCTGACTACTAAAGTCTGAGGGTTGGTACTTTTCAATTGTTCGATGCAATCAGCACTCAGCGAACATGGTAGATTTGGAATTTGATTGACAACACCCATGTGAGAAACCATTACACCAATATTTGGGAAAGAATCCAATATCGATCTGAATGGCACAACATCCTTTGCTAATACAAGTTGCTGATTGAAACTAGTGTGTAAGTCTCTGACTATTGAACCAATTCCAGGGTAATGTTTTAGTACTGGCAAAATACCCTGATTAGAAAAAGCAGTGACAAATTCTTTACCATACTGACTAACTAGTGTTGGGTCACCACTGCATGCACGACTCTTCAACACCCCACTACTGCTAGCTACGTCTATGGCGGGACCAAATATCATATGGATGCCCGCGAGAGATAATTCTTGAGCTGACTGGTCAAGTTCTGCAACCCGTACATCCTCAGGCTGTTGACAAAGTTCGCGGGCACTTGGCAAAATAGAGAATCCGTTACCAGCAAGTCGTTGAACATCGCCTCCCTCATGATCTACAGCAAGAATTATCGGAAGACTATCCAACGCAACTGTTTGACTCACTAAAGAAGAAAATCTTTTGGCTTCTATCGCGCTAATTTTTGTGCCAAACAATAAGAAACCGCCTGGTTCTAATGCGCGCCATTCCTGTAATGCAGCCTCATCAGATGCGCTACTTTGGTTTAATTCAAACGGAACAATGAACAACTGGCCAATTTTTTGTTCTGGAGTTAAGTTGGCCAATAACCATCGTCGCGATGATGGGGCAACAACCAACTCACCAGAATCGGTAGCTTGGTCATCCAGCAGATGATTATTATTTGCTACAGTTCCAGCAAATGGTCGCCACACATAGTTGTATCCAAGTATTACTGAAAAAAACAGTAATATTAAAATCAGAATCAAGGTAGTTTTAGGCAACTTCATATTTATAGTTTACCAGCTCGAAGTTGTTTTAACTTCCACATAAACAATTTTGCTTTGCTCTTTGCTGATTGAGCATCAAATACAAATCTGCGGGCTTCCTCTAGCAAGTGTCGAGGCAGGGTCTTAGCCATTTTAATGTACAAACTTTTATGCTTTTCATCATTTAATTCACAGGCTAAACGATACCCAAAATCCTGAAATTCTTGAGTAATATATCCACCTTTATCTTCTACTTTGTAGTCATCGAATAAAGATCCAATTGAGGAAAAAGATGTTTGTTTTTCTGTCGCTGGTTTAGTTTTTGTCACTCGCCTTTTCCTTGAGCATTAGTGTGGCCAGTACTCCAAAACTAGCAAATATAAATAGTATTTTCCAGTTACCACTGATTAGAAGTACAGATAAAATCACAATCCAGATGACGCAGACCGTCGCATTTTGCAGTAGTTCGTGATATACAAAAAAGGAATGCGCTTGTGATCCTTTACCGCGCTTATACCAAATCGTGTCAAAAAATAACCAATGATAATTGCTGCTTACCTTATCTAGTGCATCAGCCAA
>CAYNWG010000048.1:0-7065 GCA_964400865.1 uncultured Pseudomonadales bacterium | reverse complement strand
TAATTAAAATCCTCTTTTTGAGGTTCTTTTTGACTCTCGTCCAGATGAAATCAAGGATGATATACATAGCAATTGGTCGCAAACCCTCTTCCATTTCTTTAACTGAGAAGACGGTGAGAGGGTTGGTAATATCAACATTTGATCCTTGATCAAAAATTCCTCTAAATGATCCAGTAATAAATTTTTCCAGACGAGCGCTTATGTCGTCGGCCTCTTTATTTTCCATACCAATTAGTGCTTTGTATAAATCTTCCATTAGGGGTGGTTCGTTGGTTTGGGTGGAGGGGTCAGGAGTAATCCCCTTGGCTTTATAGGCGGCCACTAAAGCTCGGTCTAGAAGAGCGTCTTGTTGAGGAGTCATGTCACCCAACATAACTTTGAGCAAACCATGGAGAGAAATTATTTTTTGTCCCAATTCATTTTCACCCTCTTCATAAAGGGCTGAAAGATCAAATGGGTTGATTTTTGCCTGCGAACTAAAGGTAAAATTTATATATTCTCCCTCGACCGCTCGACACATTTCTTCATACTCGTGTTCTGGATCGAGAATAATGGCTTCAGTGCCAAACATGAGTTGACGCAAAACCTCAAGTTTCACTGTAAACGATTTACCAGCTCCAGACTTTGCAAATATCAACATATTGGCGTTTTCCATCGAAAATCGATCAAAAATAACCAACGACTCGTTGTGTTCATTAATGCCATACATAATGCCATTTTCTTGGGTCAGCTCGCTTGAGGTAAACGGGAAAGTGGTGGCAAGTGAGGTGGTATCCATATTTCGGGTAACCAACAATTTATCTGTACCCATGGGGAGTGTGGTTTTAAAACCTTCATCCATTTGGAGCGTTGCTTTTTTTGAGACAATTAATAAAGATCCAAGCGATGATTGGATTGCCTTAGTTACTCGATCGAGTTCTTCTTTAGAAACGGCGGTAATAGTGACATACAAACCGAACTGGAAAAACCTTTCTGAGCCCTTGGCCAAATCTTCCCTCAAGTATCGCGCATCTTCTAGCTTAACTTCTGTATTAATATTGCTGATTTTTCCCGCTCGCAAGTCTGACTGAATTTCTGCTTCCATTTCAGTTATTTTTCTCTTTAAGTTATCTAAAATTTCAGAAGAATCTACGGGATAAATAAACATAGAGGTGCTAATTCTATGTGGATAATTGATGAGAGGAGACAACCAGTTGGCGGGCACGCTTCTGGGATATCCAGCCACAAACAGCGTTCGAGTATAGGTGGAGTTAATTTTTTGAAAAGTGAAGTCAATTTCAATGGCCTCTGGAGCAATTATGTCTTGAATAGTTACCAAGCCCCGACTAAAGTTTTTTATTTTTTCCATTTCCTGCTGCTCTTTAGTTAGAGCCTGACTTTCGACGGGTTTCTTTTTTCCAAATGGTAGTAACGATGATAAATTTGGCATATTATTCTGACTGAGAGTTGGGTGGAATAGTATTGGGCGGAACTAGATTTTCAACGGGTAGTTGTGGTTGAAATTGAGTTTGGGGTGGGGCTTGAGTTTGGATTTGAGGTTGAGACCAAACAAGTTGTTCTTGATTGGGTTGGTCGAAAGACTCGGTTGGTTGGTCTAGAGTTTGAGGTTCAACCGTCGCGTTGTTTATATTGGTGGTTGGTGCCACTGTCTCTATGGCAGTCTGTTGAACAGCTAGTTGAGGTTCTGGGTTTGTTGCTGAATCTCCGTAGGCTGTTCCCATGTCTGCATGTACCAACCCACTGGTGTAGGAAGAACTCTCGGCAATTTCTTGACCCTCAGTAGATTCTGGGTTGTAATTTACATAAAACAACTGAATGATTTCTTGAGTATTCAGCTGCCTTGAATACAGACCAATTCGGGCAAATTGACTAATGAGGTGGTCTCTCTTGGGCTCAAGTAGGTTGGTGGCTTTTTCAATCACCACGCTTCTTTCAACATCACTGATGTTAAAATCTTCTTTGCCGGGCACAAAAGTTTGTGCCCCCAAAAAACCCATTTCAATTGAGGTAGCGGGAATCACAACATAAAACCGCTTGTCTAAAACATTCCGTTCGTGAATTAGATTTGCAACAAATATGCGGTACTGAGCAATTCGTTTTCTCATGGTTTCATTTGAGGTTTTTTCCTCTTGCTCAGACAGTTTTCTAAGATATCCAGTAACATCTTTCGTTTTTGATTGCACCACTATTTGAATGGGATAGTTGAGCGAATTTAACAAACCAGCATAGGCATACATAATGGCGTCTTGCTCTTCTTCGGCAAGTAGACCAAAGTTCATAGCGTCGACAGTCAGGATGATGGCAGAAGTGCCATTTTTTAGTATCAGTACGTCGTTGGTAATGTCGTAAATATCCAAAAACTGTTGGGTGGTGGTCGTATTTGGGGTAGTGGGCATCAGGCTTATGCTAGCATACTATACCTTCAGGTACTAAGAAAATGGGCAGAGTTTAAGTGGTGGCTCTGAGCTCGAGTGGTTGAAGGATGGAGTTGTTTACTCCAAGCGAAACTGTGGGAAAAACAAAGTTTTCTGCTTCCACCTTAACAACATAGTTACCCGCTGTTAGGGGTGTTGTAATAAAAAACTGACCCAAAGCGTTGGATTTAACCGCTCTTTCAATTGAGCCTTGTGAATTTCTCACCTCTACTACTGCACCGGGTATTAATTCACCATTTTGGGTTAGTACCATACCCACCAATTTATTTGGCTCACTTGGTACGTTGGGAAAGGGGAGATTCGTATTAAATGTTGCTGCCCCATGTGCGGAAACCACATCGTTTTTTGTCACAGGGGTGGGTTGGAGCATCTGTGTGAGCTCGTCTTTTGAAAAAAGTTTAGTTTCTAGATGTTGTTCGTTATCTTTTTCATTCTTTTCTTCGGCAAACTGCACGAGGGGGGTTTCGGTAACTCGAATTGATTGTGCAACTTGTTCTGGTCGTAGTTGGGTGGCTGCTCCAACATTGTATTGAATCTTTGGTAAAGCAACTTGGAGTAGTGATTCACTGGGTTCGTGGGGAGTGGGGTGAAGAATTGGTAGAATTACTTCTTCTACGCTAGTAATAGTTTCAACAACTGGTTGTTTTTCTGGTTTTCTCAGAACTCTAATTCTTGGTTGGAGATCTGGTTTTTCTACTATGTTTTTGATTACGGGGGTATGGGTGGGTTCAACATCAGAAAAGGATGCAACTATCGCAGTAACCCTATCTTGTTGAGCGGTGTCATATTGATCGTTGTTGGTGTTTGGCTGATGAAGAGACGCCATATATTCCCTGATTCGTTCGCGTTTGATTGGTGTTAGGTCAATTTCCACATCTGGGTTTTGGTTGGAAGTGTTGGGAGAAAAGCTAAAGAGCGCTGGGATTTTTGGTTCACGTTTCCAAAAGAACTGTGTTGGTTTGTACAGCACGCGAACATATGTTGAAATCCAATGGTCCAGGGGCCGTTCTTCTATAGGTAAGAATGCTGCCGCGGCACCAAGAATTGCAGAAATAAACATTGCTGGAAACTTAATGAATGCGGGAAGTCCGGTTTTATATAAAATTGCAGCAAAAACGACTCCTGCGCCAATTTCTAAAAATTGCTTCAGCGTCATACTACCAACGATATGAAATCGGTAGTTAGTGATATCTTGAGGAATTGGGTGCTCTTTCATAGTGGGCAGCGAACGGCGTTATTGTATCAGTTTACAACCAGCGTCGATAGTTCCTAGATGGCGGGGACTACCACTTCGGCAAATATCTGTATGTCGTTTTGGTCAACAAAAGTCCCATCGAAACGATAGTGGGGTGTTAATTGTTGGTTCGGTTGTAAGCGATACTCGATTGTCACTTTTGTAAGTTCTCCCCGCTTAATCTGGTCCAAAATAAATGGTTGTTCCTGAATTTGTTCGGCGTAGACTATTCGGGCATCACGTTCCGAACTTATTCGGTTAACAGCCTCTTTCAGAGTAATTGGTTCCATTAATGTAGGGTCGCTGAAATCTATTAAAACTGGATAGAATTCTGCCTTGATAACTTTTTTTAGTTTGGTTGAATACCAGATGTAAAGTGGGTAGCCTCCACCAAGCTCGGAACGAATCGAAAGCCCATTTATTGTTTGGGACAAAGGTATCTCAATGATTTCTGCCAATCTTTCTGTTGTTATGATGGCCTCATCACCCCCAGAAAGGTAGCGTATGCCTGTAGGATCAATCGAAAGGCTTGATTCTGGAATATGGTTGTTTGCCCATGTCTCTACCATCTGTCTGTAGTCTATTTGGAGATTTGGACTGTCATCTCCTCGAGCATTATTAAATCGAATGTTGTTATCCAACACAATAAATCTGGTGGGATCTGCTATTTTTGTAATCGTAATTTCTTCATTGCGCCAAATCGTTGGTTCGAGCTCATCTACCTCTACGGTAAAAGAATCAAGAAGTTGTTTTTGTAGTGTTTCTTGACTACGCCAAGCTACAGAAGCAAATGAGGGAAGTTGGTCTGGGATAGTAATGGTTCGTCCCGTAAATTCTATGCCTGAAAAACGAGAGAGTGATCCATCATAATTTTGATTAGTTGTTTGGTTTGTTTGATTGGGGGTGAGTAATTTAAACACCACGCCCGCCATAGTAACCAGAGTGAGGATATATAAGAGGACGACTCTTTTTGGTAAATTTTTTAGTTTAGTTGTAACAAGTGCGAACATTGTCTCCCTCCCTAACTTGACCCGAGGCGGGCCTTGGTACTAGGTCTTCTAATGTCAGTGGGTCGCTTGGGTCTAGAGAGTGGCGAACACCGTCAATAAAAATTAATTCATAATGGAGGTGAGAGCCAAATGAGTAACCAGTATCATCCATTTTCCCTAATAGTTGACCAGCAGAGACTGGTTGGCCAACATTATTACCAATATCGCCATCGTGGTTAACACCAACGTTGGTAAATGCGTCGCTCGCACGATTAGTGATTGTAGTAGACATAAAATGACCGTAAATTAATCTAATCCAGTGCCCTCGCACAAACGAGTCGACGACTACAAACTTACCATAGCTTCTTCGGGGCGGGAAGTCTCCAGTGTGTGCCCAACCATCAAAAGGAGAATAGATATTTGTACCCTGAACTGCTCCAATGTCGTATGCATCTAAAACCAAGCCATTTCCTGGTCGATGTGAAAAACTTCCCCCGGGCAATTGCCAGATTTCACCAGACGTCGGCCAACAAGCCACTCCGTGGTCGCCGATGTTTACGTTGGCAGTGGCGCTTAGAGTTTCACCAGATGCAACTACGTTACCCTGGGTATCTTGAACATCATATGTAATTGTAACGGTATTGGAAATCAACACTTGCTTGCCTCCGGTGAAGGTGACCGAATACTCTTTTTCTTGCGTTTGGTTGTCAAAATCTGGTGAGAAGTCTGCGAGTGAGATGCGGGGGTTGAGTAGTGTTGCGGGCGGTGAAACCTGGGGGTCAACGTGGGTAGGGCGACTGGATTGAAACGTAAAACCGGTGTTGGCGGTATCGGTAACCGCGGTTACCTTAAGTTGATAGTTTCTTCTTGATTGAAGCGTGACTTTGTAAATTACGGTGGCGGTGGAATCGTCTGCGATTTCTGTGGGAGCGGCTCGTTTTGTTAATGTGGCATATTCAGACTGCGTGCTGTTTGTGCCGGTTAGGTTGCCAACAGGTAAGGGAATTAGAAACGCAGAAAAGATCACAAACAGGGTATACAGCGTAATCATGGCCATTAGCAACATTGATCCGCCGGGGATCAAGGCTAAGATGGGTAGGCCAGCCAAGTTGCCCAGGAATGGGGCTTGTGTGGCTGCGGCGGTGGTAGCACCAGATGAAGCTGCTTGGCTGGCGGCAGAGCCAGAAGTTCCTAATTGAGAGGCTTGGGTGGCCGATGTTGCTCCTGTGGTTGAGGGTGCGGTTGAATTTAGGGCCTGGCTTTGAAAAGCACTTTGAGACGCTGCTGGCGATGTAGCGGCAGTTGTGGAAGCGGATCCACCCGAGGTCCCATATGGGGAAGTTAGTGGGGGTCCGGCAGTTGTACCAACTCCAGATGTTGATGATGGAAGCACTGAACCAGCTCCCTCAAAACCAACCGGGGATGTTAGACCTGGAGAAAGCAACTCTGCTCCAGAGGCTGCATTTAGAGCGGCAAGTTTACTACCAGCCATGTAACCTGCAATTCCACCCCCAACGCCACCAATCACTGCTCCAACTGGCCCCCCCATCAGGAAACCAACTCCTGCTCCAGCGGCAGCACCTCCTGCAGCGCCTCCCCATGCTCCAACTGCACCAACGAGCTTTTGGAGTAGTAGTCCAACCAACGCTCCTCCCGCAATAAATCCCGCCATGCCGATCTGGGCGATTTGCATTAAAATTCGATTGATTCGTTGGCGAAACTCCTTATCAGTGAAATATTTTTTTATTCCTACTCCCGCAGCAGCTACCAAGCTGCCTTTCGACTGCACTGCTATTTGACCAATGTCTCCAACCAACGCTTTGGCATCGGTTATTGCTTGATTTGATTGTTGGCCTGCCGCAATTTTGTGTTTGTTATTATCTGTAAGGTTATTTTGTTGTGTAGCTGCTTGGTTCAGCGATGCTAGAGAAAGTGATTTGGGATCAGCCAGTAAAGATTCGCCAGAAACATCATCGACCATCTCTGCCTCTGGATTGAGTGCGGCTTGTTGTAATACCACATATGATGGAAGCAAAATCTCTGGTGCCTGATATTCCACGGTAACTTGATAAGTTTCCACCAGGCTCAACCTCTTGTATTGAGGGAAGCGACCTTCTTCACCAGGGGCAACGGTAGAAGACTCATCCTCTGTTACGCCAGCACGCTTGTTGAACCTTGGTTGGTAGGCAAGGAGTGCCTGCAGAACAAAGTGGTGTTGTTCAGATAGTTCTACAACCTTGCTCTGTAGAGATTGATCAAATGATTTGTCATCACCCAGTGGTGCCTGCTTTTTGAGTAATATTAGGCGAGTATCCACGCGTTCTAAAACTCCCAGTGCAGAGCGGTATTCAAGATCGCCGACCCCCTCATCTTTAACAATCTTATCTGAGACGCCTTGAGCGTAGGC
>CAYNWG010000047.1:0-7098 GCA_964400865.1 uncultured Pseudomonadales bacterium | reverse complement strand
TATTTGCTCCGTTATGTATTATTTATATAAATAATTTCTAGCAAGCAAAAAAGCCGTACATCAAATCCAAGGAGAACGGTCTTATGAATTGACGCGGAGAAAGTTAAAGGTGGTACTAGTTGGAAAGCGGCAAATATTGAGACTAGCACATCGTGAAATTCCGTTTTTGATTTCAACAAATTGCTTAGCTAGCAGTTAATATAGGCGAAGGGTAATTGATTGGAAAGAAAATATGAACCAACGTTTTTGTAGATGTACTTTTGCCGAATCGATTCAACGGCAACCTTTCCCACAAACTCCCATCGTTCGGTAGAAATTACTGAGTCAACCTCCCCTCTTTCTATTTTGAGATTGGGTGTAGAATTTTGGGGCAGCCATTGCTTTATCTCAAATACTTCTTGTACTACATCCTGGTACACGGTAAAAGCATACTGAGCTTTTTCTCGCCGACGTCCAAGCTTCCAAGAATGACGGGTATAATCGTACAGCTCGCGCACGGTCATTCCATAATGAAATGTTTGGTTAATTTTAAAAGCAAGTACGGGGTCAGTTACATTAGCCTCTTTGGCAGCATAAGTGGCCACAACTTGTTCAAGGGTCATACGCCCGAACTCACGCGCATGATAGCCTCGTTGAATATTAGTAAGGTTATGAATACCATAGACGTCGATGATTGACGCCTCTATCCTATTAATGGTCTCTACATCCTCTATTCCATGCACTGCGAGTTCAATGATTGGTTCTAGATTATTTCGTCTGATTTCGGCAATTTTAAGTGATTTGGCATGTTCTGATGTGTCATACAAATGCGCAAATGCTCGATTGCCCTTGCCCTTCCCGACATAAAAAACGGACTGATCTCGCGGATCAATGTACAAGTAGACGTAGTACAACAATTTCGAATGAATATTAGTGGGAAATGTAGTAATCATGTTCGTTTTCTAAACTGTGTTTCAATCCAACCACTTATTGTAGTATTACTTGACTACTGACAGTCCGCATCACAAGCGGTGCCGTCATCATCAGCATCTCGCTGTGAACATCCGCAAACATTCAGTTGGTACTGAGCCTCAGCGCAGCTAAGGTTCGGGCAGGTTTTACTACAGTCGCAAGTGTAACCAGCAGCAGGTATGGGAGTTGCGATTAATACTGGTTTTGTCGTAGGCCTTGCCGTTGGTCTTGATATGGGTAGAACTTTTTGCGCAGAAGTTGGGTTTGGCGTCTTGGTAGGAATCACTGTCCGAGTAGGCGCTGGTGTTTTGGTGGGTAGTATTGTTGGTAGAGAAGTTGGAGTAGTTGAGGGTTCAACAGCTGCCTCCGTGATGATAGGAGTTGTATCCGAGATTGTAGGTTCAATATTTTGAGTTTCAGTATTCTCTACTAGAGCAGGTGTTACAGAACCATCTTGAGGAAGCGTTGATACAAGGGACAAAAACATAGTAACGAGAGTAAACAGCACTAACATCATTTTAGTGTAGCACCGATTAGAACAGATAGCGAAACATCCTGGCTCTAAACTAGTATGAGTTTTCTCAAGTGCAGTTGGTAAGTCTTACATGAAGTGTAGAATACAGATAATGAATGAGCTTAATATTGCACTCGCTTTACTCGCTGTTGTTTCAGCGGTAGTGGCTTTCATGTCTTATAGAAAAGCTGATGAATCAAACAAAATAGCCACTAGAGCGATTGATGAACAATTGAGACCTCAATTGACTATATACAATAATAAATGGCTCAATGAGCAGCAAGTATTGGTGAAAAATATCGGCAACGCAAGTGCGATGAATATCAGGCTAAAAATCAACAGGCCGAAAATAAACAGCACGATGCTTATTGGTGATATTGGAGAACCCGACTCATTGGCTGCTGGAGAAGAAAAACAATTTCTGATAATGCTAAAACAAGAAATATCTCCAACTGACAGACTAAGTTACAACCCATCTACACTGCGGGAGCTACTTAATCCAAGTAATCAACTTACTATTACGCTAAAATATAATGATATATCAAACAATAAAATATATACCTCAATTTTTCTTACATTAGTCGGTGGAATTAGGCACAAAGGCACAACCACCAACCAGATAGGCAAGAAGTACTAATATAGCTATCATAAGAAGAAAAGCCGAGAATTACGAGAAAATCAACATTAAAAGCGGATAATTTTTTTATGAATAAGCCAAAGAAATCCAACAAAACAACTTTCTCAATCTCCAAATCAAGACTATTGCCTCTGGTATTTTTATTGATCGTTATGACACCCGTTATTATTCTTGCCAGAGAAAACGAGAGGATTAGGAAGCAGGAGTTAATGAGGGTTTATCCAACACCGACTCCATCATTCAGGGCCGATGAGGATGTAGTATGGAGCAATATTCAACAGTGGAGGGCGAATAACAAAAAAAAACAATATGTTGAAAACGACGTGCTGTGCAACTACGCGATTATCAGGCTAAAACAAACTGGAGCAAATTGGTCACAAACGGGATTTGAACAGCTATCAGGAGAAATACAAAAAAATGGAAACTTTAGCAAGGTTGGGGAAAACATTGCTAATGACTTGTTGGAGAACTCGCAATACATGAGTAGGTGGCTTAGTCATCTCTCAAGCAAGCAAAACCTTGATGCAGACTACAGTCAATCATGTCTTAAGTGCGAAAATACCCGCTGTGTTCAACTATTTGCAAATAAATCAACGACAACGAACCCCGTTGTTTTAACTAATAATCCAACCGTAAATCCTTGGCTAGTTGAGAAAGTAGACGAAATAACAACTGACGCAAGAATGCCAAAAGATGAAAGAATGGCAACAGCTGACGAGTTATTTACTGCCATTAACAACTATAGAGCTTCACATGGTGTTGGGGTGATAGAGAAGCACCAGACTCTTTGCAATATTGCTCAGACACGAGCCAACCAACTGTTAAAACTAGGAGAACTAGACAATCATGAGGGCATGGAGTCGTTGGCTAAATCGCAATCTGACTTTGATAACATGGGAGAAATACTTCAGGGAGGCGTACAACCCAACCTAGCAGTACACGTTGTTGAGTGGGGTTGGGGTAGGTCGCTCACTGGCCACAAAGAATCGATGTTAAATAAGAAATGGACACACGGGTGTGGTGGTGTGGCTGGATATTTTTCAGTGTTTTCGTTTGGCAGCAATTAAGTTAGTTAGATGATTTCAATTCTATCCTCTTTTCTACTCTTGAGTATTCCAGAGGAAAAATAACCTAGTAACTGCAAAAATATAGGACGACAACCACCACCCATAATTGACTTATACTCTGGAAGTCACCTACACAAACTTATTATTGTGCGACGCAGCGACGGAGGCATGCGTAGTCGTATATGCACCCGTTGTGTACAAGAAAAGTCGTGTCGCGATACTCCGTGGATTAATTAGTTTTATATCTTAAACATTTTCCATCCCCCACTCCTCTCAGTATTAAAGGTAGTAAAGGGGGTTGCTTATCTTGCTAGTGCTGGTAGCGATGTGTGCCATTGTGTCAAGTTGCAGCTTGAGTAAGAAATGTATTGATGGTTATCAATACCCTCTCTAGAAGAAAAAGTAGTGAAGACCACCGAACCTGAAAATTTTTTTGAAATTTTTTGAATTTTTGTCCAATTGCTAATTAGTGAAAAGGCAAATAATTAACTATAAATATATCAAAAGCGGTCATTGACAAAGTTTTTGTTAGTGGGATAGCGTACGAGGTGAAGTCTAACCCGACGCCAAGCGGAAGCAGAGCAAAGCCCCTATTTTGTAGCCAATCTCTAGATGCTTGGCAAAGCTTCACTCTGCGGAGCTTGGTTACAAAATGGGGTTTTTTTATAGCAAGAAAGTAAACAAAATGAAAAGAAATAGAAAACTAAAAAAAGACATGTTTCCAAAATATCGGCTTGCATATGTTACCCGAGAAGGTGCCCATACATACATGACGAACATAAAAAGCCGTTTATGGCGTAAGCTTAGCCTGGAGAGCAAACTAGAACGGGCATCTTTCAGCATCATATACGGTCAGAATGAGAAAAATGAGAGTATTGAATACGAGTTTCCACAACAGCGAGAGCGGTTCAATAAAGACTTTAGAACGTTTTCTGCCAAAAAGGAGTCAGACTGGATGCTAAAGAATATATGAAAGTAGGAACAGTAATAAAACTATGAAGTGAGAGGAAAGAAAAAAGGCAGGATCCGACTAAGAAACCTGCCAATTTTGAAAACGTTATGAAAGATTATACACAGCAATCTGCTGGACGCAATGGGTTTTCGCAGCCAAAGGACTATATCTTCAAAAATAATATACTCAGCCCAGCTGATAGTAGAATTTATTATGTGCTTCTATCTTATTACAATAAAGAATTGGAAAACAACATCTTCCCAGGACAGTATCGAATTGCCCGCGAGGCGAATGTTAGCAAGTCTACCGTCATACGGTCATTAAAGAAGCTAAAAAAACTCGGCCTGATAAATTGGAAGCGCCGTGGGCAGGGTATCACAAACAGCTACAGCCTAAACACCGAATCAGAGCTACTGCTTATAAATAGCATTGATCTCGCTGCTGAGATAAAAAAAGAGATAGAAAAAATGCAAAAATGTGACTCTCACCAGGTTAGAAGTGTCACAGCGGCACTTCTAGAAGTGTCACAAAGACACTCTAATAATACTAAGTATAATAATACTAAGTCACTAGGGAATTTTGAAAAAATTCAAAATTCGGGTGTCAGTGATGAGAAAAGGGAATGCCATGAAGGAATACAAAATGTAGATTCTGACACCATATCAATCAATGGTAATAATCCCAATATGGTCACGACACTAAGCGACGAAGATGAAGACGAAGTAGAAATCTCTGACTATCTTGGTGGGTTAAGGTCGGATTACGACGTGGCAGATGAATCCAATGCTTCACCAATAAATGTTGTGAATTTTTTTCTCACTGAATATGAGTCACGCCATGGCAAGCCTCACCCAAACATTGTCACGGAGAGGCTTGAAGAATGCCTTGAGAGTATTTCATGTTTCAATGATGATATGCGCGTTGAGCCTGCTGACTGGGAAAACATGGTGAGGCGTTTTTTTGTGGATTTTAGAAACCGCCCTGAAACCGCTCAGCGACTCGAGCTTTTTTGCAACCCCGAGATCCTGATGAATCGATGGCAAGAAGAATGTTACTAATTGTTAGCGACCACTCACTAAGCGCTTATTCTGGGGAGTATAATTCAATCATGCCGAGCAGCATAGTTATTGATGGGAGTCTTGTTTGGGGAATTTTTCTTTTTCTTGTATTGGCACCGCTGTATTCCTTGCTTCACAAGCTGTTTGTGCTTCCATACCTAAACCTGCGCGAAGCAATCAAAAAAATTACAATTTTACTGACCACCCACGGAACTCTAGAGAGTAGTCTCATTAGCGGTAGAGATAATTACTTGGCTGTCCAAGAAGCAGCGAAAGATTTTCGAAACATTGCGGGGGTTCTCATAAGTGAACGAAACAGTATGCCCATGTATCGCAAAGTATCTCGACTGTTTCACTTGCCATCCTGGTCTGAGGTTGATACTGCCTATCATGGCTTAATGGGATATCAAGACAGTATGTGCACTTCTTTTACCAACTTGATTGATCGCCGTCTTGCTGAGGATTATATTAAAGATGCTCTTCACATCGAAGATCCAATGTAAGCCAAATAGTTAAGAGAAAAAATATGATAATGTCTGAAATTTACAAAGCCATTGGTTACTTAATCGCAGCTGGTATCATTGCCCTCATATACCATTTTGCAAAAAGCCAAGGACTCTCGAGAGATGACTTGTTGCTCAAGGGATTTGGAGCTTGTTTTTTGTTAGCTGTTGTTCTTACTTTCACGCTTGGACAACCCACTTGTGAGGAATCTGATTACTCTATCCAGGGTTCTAGTTGTATTGAATACGCTGATGATGGATATACTCCAACAACAGAGGAATATTTCGGGAAATTTGTTTTTTATATGCTCGTTTTTTATGTGCCCACAGCGTTTGCTGCTTTCAATCAAAAAGAAGTCTAGTTTTTAAATCGCTGATATCTTGAGTACAATCTGACCCTCTTCAACACTTGTTTCAATTTTATGGGTTTGTGAGTCAAACAGTTTCTCAGCCTCTGCAACCAGCCTCTTTGAGCGGTCTTGATAGGTCAATTTCCCCCTGAATAGTGGGTGCAAGCTCACTTGTTCTCCATAGTAATTCAACCGAGAATTTTTGTACCTGAGCAACACATCCATATCTTTCCATCCACAAATTTTAGCCACGTCTGAGTCAGAAACTCCGATTTCTAGCATCGTAGTGGCAAAAGAATGTCTAAAGAGATGCGGATGAACGTGCTTCTTTAGGCCAATTGCAGTGGCTCTCCTCACCAGATCATCGTTAAGAGAGCGCGAATAGTAAGCTTTCCCACTGACTGAACTGAAAACGTGCTTGTTTTTTCGTGGTAGATTGGCCAGCAGGTCATAGACCTCTGTATCAAGAGGAACTTCACGGTCTTCCCCATTTTTAGTATCAACAAACAAGCAATGCTTGATGGGCAATTCTTTCAGGTTTTCCCACTTAAGATCAACCGCCTCACCGATACGACAACCAGTGGTACCCAGTAACATGATTAGGGCTTTTTGCCTCTGATTCAGTTCTTTCTCGTATTTTGAATACTTAATTTCTATATTAGCCAGCGCCACTATTTCATCTGGCGTGATGATGCTCTCGATTCTTGGTATTTTTTCAATTCGTGTCTTAAAACTTTTTGATACGTTCGTCTCGAGGAATTCATCAATGTACTTCGAGTATGTGATTAGTTTGTTGAGTGTGCCCTGCGACGATCCTTTCTCCTGGTGAGAATTCAAAAGTCCACGCAAGTTATCGACACTCCAATCTCTTCCCGCAAACCACTTTTCGAAAGTTTTATGCCGAGAATGATCAGCTTGAATAGCCCCAGGTCTCTGACTGTGTCCCTTATCTACCTTGAGGAACAAAGCCATTTTTTCCCAGGTCAACTGGTATTCCAAAAAAGTCATAACTCCCACGCCCTTCAGGCATGTTGTAGGAGTTCAATTCCAGCTCTATATCCACCAC
>CAYNWG010000046.1:0-7151 GCA_964400865.1 uncultured Pseudomonadales bacterium | reverse complement strand
CCAGACCATCTGCGAAAAATGCCTTCAAATGGCATGATGAATAAGCCCGTAAATCCATATATTGCGCTCACAAAAGCACTTCCAACATTTGCACCCATTAACTTTAAAACTAATCGAAAAACCAATGCGATGTCTAAGACCCCCAAGAAGAAATAAATTAAATACTCTATGGTCTGAGAACTGGTAGCTTCCCTAGTTGAAGGAGTTGTTGTTGCAGTATTTGCGCTGTTGCTCCTTGTTGTAACCGTTTCTTTAATAAATTCTGCCATCTCGTCCTCCTTCGCTAATCTTGCTACTTAATCTTGTAATTCAATCTTTTTGATAATCGTTTCTTTTGGTAAATATTGGATAAGAGCACGTTCAATTAATTTGGTTAGTGTTATATCTTCAATAATCGCTTGAGCTCGAGCATGTTTTGTGATTGCAGGTTTCAAAAAGAGGGTGACCCGTTGTTTATCATTTATTGTCATATTTCATATACTACAACTATTTGTAGTAGTTGTATAGTAACAATTAGTTACAATTTAAAAAAGACCTATAGTTTACTAATAAGTACTTAACATGTATAATTGCACGATAACTATGAAAAAATTCATGAAAATTCTTTTGATATTCTGTTTTTTTACTGCGCTGACCCATAGTGCTCCAAAACAAATCTTTGCCAACGCGTATCAATTCAATACCTCAAATCATAGTGGAGAAATAACCTGCCTAGCCAGTGATCTTGGGTGTGAATGGGCTGGTTTCGCCAACTTTGTCAATGATTATGGAGAAGATATTTGGTATACAACTGCTTGGGTTTGGAATTCAAACCCTGGACTATTAAAATATTCTAGTTGGACAAAAGGATTAACTTCGGATCAAGATACTAATCCCGCCACATACCCTGTGCAAGCAAATCAACCAGTTTCGCTTGCTCTGATTATGAGAAATCCAGGCATCCCCGGAGTGTATAGTGGCACCATTTATCTAGATGGAAAGTCGTGTAATCGAAACACCACTCCTTGGGATTGTTATTTTCAGGGCGCTGGAAGCTTCACTATTACTATGACCGTTGTTGGTAATCCCACTGCGACGCCAACCACCCCTCCAACAGCCACCCCAACAACTCGACCTCCAAGCGCCACTGCTACGCCAACGGGGTCACAACCATCGTTAACTCCAACACCAACAACACCATCTGTTCAAACAACGCCAGCTCCAACTGGAACTACGCTGTCACCAACGCCTACAAGTTCAGCTTCACAAACAAATATAAATAACACAACTAGTTCAGGTACTGCAGATTCAACCGGAACACAATCAAAACCAAAAACCTGCAGCGCAACAGCCCCAAATGTACCAAAGTTGCTTTCAGTAAAACCCATATCTCAAACATCGGTAACTCTAGAGTGGAGTGAGGTACTGAATGCTTCGCATTACTCAGTTTCTTATGGCACAGAATCTGGTTCTTATCTGTATGGGGTTTCTAACACCGGAAAAACCACTTCTTTCACGGTAAAAAGTTTGGGAAAAAATAGCATTTACTATTTTGTCGTCCAGGCTATTGCGGACTGTGCTCCCTCAAAAATTTCTAACGAGCTCAGTACAGAAGTGAACCAAGCGTTACCAGAAAAATCAATGGAGGAAGTGATAGCAGAGGTTGAAAGTTCAAAATCTGCAACCATAGATGATCAACAGTCCATCACAGCTTCAACTAAAAATCAAGAAGTTCAAACGTATCCCCTGAAACAATTAATAATTCTTGTTGTCGTCGGCATTGCGGCAACAGTTGTTGGATTAATACTGCTGATAAAAAAATCACCAATAAATCCATTTACTAGATTTATTTCAAAATTCAAGCAATAATTAAATCATTAACTGCAAAAAGTTCGTTGATTGGAAAACTGACTACATCTTGAATATTTGTGGTATTGGCAAAGAGCATCCCGAGTCGATCTATTCCAACGGCGATACCACCTGTGGGCGGTAAACCAGATCTTAGGGCGGCTAAATAGTCTTCATCTAACTTGTATTCAGTTTTCCCCAATTTAGTTCGCAAAGCCAGTTCTGATCGAAACCGTTGTTCTTGTTCATCGGCATCCAAAAGTTCTGAGAAAGCGTTTCCCAGTTCCAAACCGGCTAAATACACCTCAAATCGCTCAGCGTATCGGGAATCAGATATTTTCTTTTTTGCTAAAGCGGCGAGCGGAGTGGGGTAGTCATATAAAATTGTTGGCCGCTCTTGGCCAAGGTGGGGCTCAATTTTATTTAGCATCAGTAAATGAAAGGCCTCTTCCCAAGTTAGAATTGGTGATTCTGATAAACCCTGAACACGAGCAATCTCAACTAATTTAATTTCATCATGAATATCCGCCTCAGATACTTGGGCGTAGTGTCTAAATGCTTCTGCGACTGAAAGTCGTTCCCAAGGTCCAGACAAATCGTACTGTTTTTCCTGATACTTTAGTACTATATTTTCACCTACAATTGAGAGGTGATGTTGAATTTTAGTCGTTTTCAACAATTCTAAGGCAATTACCTTCATCATCGATTCAAAATCACTCATCACATCGGTGTAATCCCCATCTACGTGGTACCACTCCAAAATGGTAAATTCATGATTGTGAGTTGTACTAATGCCCTCGCCATTGCGAAAACTTTTACAAATTTCAAAACAGCTACCAACACCTCCAGCGATTAATTTCTTTATCGCATATTCTGGACTTGTTAGTAAAAAGGCTCGTCTATCTGGAAAATTGTCAATTTTTAAAGTTGTTTCAAAAACCTCCAAAAAAGGTTCTGTACCAGGTGATAGGACTAGCTGTGGAGTTGAGACTTCCATAAAACCATTCTGTTTAAAAAATGCCCGAATGGCATCAATCATGGCTTCACGGATTTTCAGTCGATTGAGAAATTGTGGATCCTTTCGCAATTTTTGCCAAGTACTTTGGTTAGATGGTTGCATACAGGGTATAATCGCGTATGCAAATGCAGAAGTCAAGTCAGGACAAACTAGCGAATCAAACTCAAACAGTGAAAATTCATGCGTATTTGGCACATTGTGGCGTCGCGTCGCGTCGCCGCGCCGAAGAGCTTGTCGATCAAGGAAAAGTCGCAATCAATGGAAGAAAAGCAACAATTGGACAACGAATTGATCCAGAAAAAGATCGTGTTGTTTTAGATGGGAAACCAATTCAACGTGCGGTAAAGTTCGTGTATTTTTTACTTCACAAACCCGCTGGCTACGTTTCAACTACTAACGATGAATTGGGACGACCAACGGTGCTGAGTTTATTACCAAAAGCCTTGCTGAATCAAGTTGGTCGCTTATATCCTGTCGGTCGATTGGATATCGATAGCGAAGGCTTATTATTACTAACCAACGATGGAGCCCTCGCCCAAAAATTAACTCACCCTAGCTTTGAAGTCAATAAAACGTATCATGTCCAGCTCGACCGACAACCATCGGGAAAAGCTTTATCACACCTACATCGTGGTGTTAAGCTGAAAGATGGTTTGGCTATGGTAGATTCAATCGACCCACTACATGAAAATCACCCAGTAGACCAAGTCTGGTTTAGCCTGACAGTTCATGAAGGCCGCAATCGCTTGATCCGTCGCTTGTGGGAACGTCTAGGTTATGATGTGAAGCGCCTAATCAGGGTAACATTTGGTCAATTTTCACTCGAACAACTTGCGGGGAAGCGTTGGATGCAAGTTGATGAACCCACTGAGTAGGTGTAGAATTGCTTTAGTGTTTCATGCTCCACGCAATTCGTTGTCTGGAGCTACTGAAAACAAACCCGGGGTTTGATCCCCCGGGTTTTATTTCTCTGTTCATCTCAATACAACACGATTGAAGATACTTCAAAGATTGGTTGCTTTTATTTCACATTTTGATATCCTAGTGAGACGTACTAGTTAATAAAGGAAGCTTATGATAGGTGAACAAAACACTGCAGTTTTTGATATGACTCCAGCTCCTCAGGATGCTACAGTTCCGGCTGAGGATTTAGCAAATCAGTACAAAGTATATGTATTTGTTAATGAAGGCGTCTCACCCTCCATGATAACTGGTCCAATGGAATTCTTTACTGCTCTCAATCAGGCTGGGGTAGATACATCAGCTAGTTACTTAACTGGAGTTGATGATCATCCTGAATTAAATGTCGTTCAAGATGAAAGTGGTAAAGTCATTTCAATTATGGGTTTTAACCTAGATCAGCTAGAATTCTACCACGGTTGACAAAAATAATTACCTACAACATTTAAAAACTGGTTGTTTATCGGTGTTTGCGCTTTGTTATTTTCACAAATAGCAATTGTTCTTGGTTCGTGCAAACAAGTCAGAGGTTTGATCCTTCAGGTTTGATTTTTATTTGTTTAATCATTGAATATTATTTTTCTATAGTATATAATATAGGATTATTTTACCCAGTATTCTATGAATACTATATGAAATTTACAGAACTGATAGCAAGCAAACTACAACCAAAGTATGAAAAGCATCGGGCATTTGAGCTAGAGGGAACTCCAGCGCTCTCTAGAGACTTTTTTTCAATACTAGAAAATCGTGGGGTTACTTCTGCCTGGAATTTCTTAGCAGCAAAACAAAAATTAATTGGAAAACCAAATTTCCCGCCTCAATTCAAAGCAATAATGAACCTCACGGGTTCTTTCATTTTATCAATGGGAGTTCGAGAAAAAGCGGGTATATCTGAATTAGGAATGACGACTAATCCATACAGAGAGAATTATGGCGAAAGACTTTCCTTAAAACAACAATTCTTCGAAATACTTTTCATGTTAACGATGGGAATGCTATTTACTGCTCAAGATGGAGTGCTCGTCGATGACTCCGGATACGCTAGTGAGCACAGACGAGCAGGTCATGCCCAGATAGACGAAATCGCTGCAGAAGGATATCTTACCCCTTACGAAGCGGCAGCAAAAAAAGCTGAGTACGATCGACGCCATGGTTGGTAAGTGTCGGGGAGACAGGGCTCGAACCTGCGACCTCGCGCTCCCAAAGCGCGCACTCTAGCCATCTGAGCTACTCCCCGTTTTTTTCTGCTTTGCTATTGTAACCCAAGATTCACAGAAATGATCTCTAAAATACTAATCGCCCTCACGCTGTGGTTTGAATTTAAAATGTGAAGTGTACTCTTTTAGTTCGTTCTCATAGGCTAACGATTCACTCAGAATCTGATAATCATACTCAACTATTAATCTCTGCACCACTGACACCAATAATTCAATTCTTGAAATGTCGGGTTTTTTCTTAATTTCCTCAGCTTCTATTTTTCGAATCAGGTGTGGATTCGGAACATCTCCTGTTTGCTCTTTAAAGTAGTCTGTGACTATCTCAGACAATGTTTTTATACATCAATCCTGGTACTCTCGGTTATTCTGCCTAGTTTTTAGCTCAAGTAGCATTTTTGACAAAACATCCTCCAAATTAACATTCGCTTCATTCGCCATCATTATCAACTCAAACAAAACATCCGCGAAACTATCATTTAGCTCTGCTCGCTTCCGCTTTATCGACTTATTACCACTTTCAACTAATAATGCATTGCCCAGTTCACCAACTTCCTCAACTAAATCAATATAATGAGTTTTTAAGTCCCACTTGTTGGGAAATTTTGAGCCTACCTCAAGAACCTCGAGTATCAGCTGCTGTAGAGTTTTTGACATTTTTACCTTTCTGCTATACCGTGTTGCAGTATCTTTCAATTGGAGAAAAATCGACTCCTCCATTAGTTGTTTTGAAAGTGAGAACACCCTGACCCAGTGGTACTTCGCAGGTAGTGTCCAACTTACCATCCCAATTGGGATTTTCTACTTCTCCACCATACTGTAACCGACAAACAGTATCAGATATTCCTAATATTTGAATCGTAGTTGAGCCAAAGGCAACATCAAATCGCTTTTTCTCAGGTTTACAAAGTGAAAAGTCAATTATGACTGTATCGCCGTTTTTCTGCATCGTCGGGTTGGACATATCCTCGGCTTTCAAATAACTCTCCTCAAGTGGAAGAAAAGAAAATCTTTGTTGAAGCAAATAAATACCACCCAATAACAAAACGAGAACAACTATTGTTTTCATATCGTAGTTCAATCAAAACCAGCATAACAAATTTACAACCAGTTGTGAAATCAATGTTCTGTTTTGAATTATCGTGACGCCAAAGTTAATACATGCTGGGCAATTGTAAGTAAACTATCGCTGGATATACCATTGGGATGATCTTGATAGTGTGCAATTTCCCATTGTGGCGTCCATTCTGGAGTGGTAACCAAAACTGTATGTATGTCATTTTCTGGATAAACCAAACCGTAATTTTCTGGAAACACTAAATCTAATTCATAAATATCACCGATGACGCATTGAATTGGTTGCTGCCCTTTACCGGATTCTCCAATTTTTTTCAAAACCTCAGCGTAATCTCTCCTTCTTAAGTATACTGGTCGAGGAAATCCCTTAGGTTGAACAGTTTCGGCAACAACTGTCCATGCTGAATCAATTGAATATTTTTTTGCATTTCCAATAACTTGAATATCGTGATCTCCTAACAATAATCTCAATTTTTGTAAAACCAGATCTGGTTTTGAATTTGTGACCACAGATAGATCTCTCTCACGGTTCAATATTTCAATAAATTCTCTTGCGCCTGGCTTAAAAATTGTTGGCAAGTCAGCTTGGCATGCTTGGTGTAATTTAACTAGATCGGGAAATGCTATCTGTTTTTCAAGCCGACCCAAGACTAGAGTAGTAGCGGCATTGTTTCTCATGTAAGGATCAGCGATTGGTGCCACAAAAATACCGTTAATCTCCCATCCAAAAACCCCAGGGTTCGCATCGATTTCTGCGTAGGCTTTATGAAATAATTGTTCAACTTCTGATAATTTTGTACTAGTTAAATCTGCAAACCCTCTATAAAAAGGAGCAAAATAGTCTTCTGTTTCCCGATCCAAATCAGTCAGGGTGCCATCAAAATCGATGACTACCTTTGGTTTTTCTTGAACTCCAATTGCCATATTGTTCCTCGTACTAGCTTTGGGCAGTCTACATTTAATGCTCTGGCAGGATTGGATTTGACGCGTCGGCCTTGAGCGGGTGAAGGGAGTCGAACCCTCGTCACCAGTTTGGAAAACTGGAGCTCTGA
>CAYNWG010000045.1:0-7727 GCA_964400865.1 uncultured Pseudomonadales bacterium | reverse complement strand
GAAGTTGTCAGTGAGGATGGTGAATGGGTAGAGATTGCTTCTGAGTCTGTGGTGAGTGGGGGTGAACAGGTAGAATCTATTACTTTGGCAAATAGTGCCAAAAAACAAGCCGTTGTGAATACCGCTATGCTGGAGTTGATGGGACTCAATGAGGACGAAGCGATTGGCAAATCATTTAGTACTTCATTTGTCGTCGTCAATCAGCTGCTCGACTCTACGGACAAGCGCATGGAGTCTATTCCTGCTGACTACGAAATTGTGGGTGTAATTCCTGAAGAAAAAGTCCCGCTTTTTTATGTTCCTTTCATTGATTTACGTGGCTTGGGTATCAGTTCATATTCTCAGCTAAAGGTAATTGTTGATGCACAAAACAATTTAGCTAATATCAGAAAACAAATCGAATCACTGGGTTTGTCTACCAGATCAGTGGCTGATACTGTTAAACAAATTGATCAACTTTTTGGTGTGGTAAGGGTAGTGCTCACAGCGTTGGGTCTTATTGCATTGTCAATTGCAGCACTTGGCATGTTTAATACCCTGACGGTTTCATTGTTGGAAAGAACCAGAGAAGTCGGTTTGATGAAAACAATGGGCATGCAGTCATATGAAGTTCAGGAGCTCTTTTTAACCGAATCTATGGTGATGGGATTTTTTGGAGGAATCTTAGGAATTATTCTTGGTTTTGGTGCGGCAAAGCTAGTGGGTGTGGTTCTGACTGCTTATTCACTTTCAAAAGGGGGTGGAGTTATTGATATTGCCTATCTACCTTTCCTATACTTTGTTTTTGTCATTTTGCTTTCGTTGATGGTTGGTATATTTACCGGAATTTATCCTGCCAGACGCGCAACTAAGATCAGCGCCTTGAATGCTCTGCGGTATGAATAAAGTTCTGATTATTTGTATTTTAGTTACCTGCTTTGTTTTTTGGCCAATTCTTACCAAAATGAGTTCTATGGCAACATCACCCACAGATGGTCCACTAATTGCTTGGTTGATTCAACACGCTGCAGATTCTATTCGAGGAACTAGTCTGTTGTTTCAACCACCATTTTTTTATCCGTATGAACAAACACTCACTTATTCTGATCCGTTTGTAAGCTCTGGTATTGTTGCAGTAGCGATTCAACGGCTTTGGCCGAGTATTACTTTGTTGGAGCAACTCAATGTACAGTTGATACTTGGAACCGTAGTATATTTTTTGGCTTTACATTGGTTGATTACGGTTTTGGGCGGTCGCGGAGCGGCCGCCATTTTGCTCGCTACCACCGGCACTTTTCTTCCACTGCGTTTCATCTATGTAGTTCACTTACACACGTATTTACTAATCGGGATTCCTTTTGGTTTAGCTTGTTTTATTCTGTACACCCGCGTTAGACACTGGAAATATCTGTTGGGTTTTGTTCTTGGATACCTATTTCAATTGTTCAATGCTCCTATGACGGCCTACTTCTTTATTGCCGTGGTTGGGGTATATCTATTCAGTCAAAAGCAGTTATGGCGAAAATTGGTTGCTGACAGAAGATTGCTAGTTACAAGTATGGTGCTCGCGGTTATGAGTATTTTGTTTTACTTGCCGTATTGGCAGCAAGCTGCGCATTTTGATTCTGCACGTACCATTCGCGATGCTGCTCATTTTTCGTTTTCAATCAATCGATTATTTTCGTGGGACATACTGGGTTTGTTATTTTTAAATTGTATCTTTTTTGCTACCAGCCGGAAAAGTAAATCGTTATTTCAGCAGTGCTTGCCTTGGGTTGCTATCACGCTGATTGGAATATGTTTGATGTTGGGGCCGGTACTAAAAATTGATAGCCAAACTGTTAAAATCTTTGGCTTGCCAATCCCTTTGCCATATGCAGTTGTGTATTATCTAGTTCCAGGAATCAATGCCTTTCGATCGGTGACTCGCTGGAGCGTGATAGCTAGCTTGGGTTTAGTACTATGGACTGCGGTGGTTTTCCAAACGAGTCGGATTAAACCTGCGGTTAAACTTAGTTTGCTAGCAATACTTGCCCTACTAAGTGTGGTTTCAGCGAGAAAATTTCTGCCGGTTTTTTCTCTTCCAGCTGAAACTCCAGAAGTGTATCTACTAGCTGCAAAACAGCCAGAGAAAATTATGGCAATTATGCCGATGTTT
The DNA here is from genome assembly GCA_964400865.1 of uncultured Pseudomonadales bacterium. Classification (GTDB taxonomy): domain Bacteria; phylum Patescibacteriota; class Microgenomatia; order UBA1400; family PJMF01; genus DAOQVB01. The sequence goes on along the minus strand of CAYNWG010000045.1, from coordinate 5,590 downwards.
GTGTGGAGTATGGCGCCGTATGAAGCGCGCGAGTCGGTGCGCTTGTTGTACCAGCTAGATTCTCGTAAAACCTATTACAATGGCGCATCAGGATTCTTGCCACCGACTCGCGCCCAAGAAATTCATCTGCACTTCAAATCGTTTCCCAACGACGAATCAATTTCTACCCTTAAAAATAATGGAGTACAACTACTGTTGGTTGAGTACGATCAATATCAAAAAATGTATGATGATAGCTTTCTGTTTGACGATCAGAAAGCTAGAAATCCATTGATAATTAAGTCAGAACTTGAAAAGCGCCAAGATATTCAACTCATTGAATGTAGTAACACTGATTGCTTATATAGAATCAGATTAATTGATTGATCAAAATGGTTAGTCTATAATCGTACCCTATGTTTGAATTACTAACCTTACTGTCGTTCGTGTTGTTTGGCAGTGTTTTTGCTCTCATTGGCGGGTTGATTTTTTTATCTGTGCCACGGTGGTCGGATGTTTTAGCAATGTACTCAGTGCCATTTGCAGGTGGAGTATTGCTCACCGTAGCTTTAATTGGTGTATTGCCAGAATCAGTAGAAATACTCGATCATTCAGCCTATTTGATCACCCTCATTACTTTTCTAGTCATATATCTATTCGAAAATTTATTTTTTAGTCTTCATCATCACGATGAAGATGGACATCATCATATCGCGCATCGGTCTGCTTGGTTTGTGATGTTGGGCGACACCATCCATAATTTTATCGACGGTGTCGCCATTGCCGCAACTTTTATTATTACACCTGGCTTGGGCTTGATCACAGCAATTTCAACATTTTTACACGAAGTGCCACACGAAATTGGTGATTTTGGTATTTTACTCAAAGCCAAATGGTCCAAACGCAACATCATTTTGACAAACTTATTTTCAGCTTGCGCATCGTTGGTGGGCGCAATTGCTGTGTATTTTATTGAGCCTTCAGAATATATCTTGGGTGTATTACTCGCAATATCTGCAGGAATATTTTTATATTTAGGAGCGAGTGACTTTTTACCACATGCAGGTAAGCATTTATCCAAAGGTAAAATGATACTCTCCCTACTTTTTGGTGTTGGTTTAATGATGGTCAGCATCTTGGCCATTCCCCACGCACACTAACTCTTGGTTTCAGCCAGTTCTCCCTCTATACTAATTGCTGTATAAAACGTGACTGAATTATGGTATTGCATAGATTCCTGAGTTTTCGCCATCAATTTAGAAAGAAGCAAACGAGTTTTGGTTTCTTTATTATCACAATTTTGTTGTTTGCACTAGGTGATGGTGTTTTTTCTTACCAAGTTCCTATTTGGCTAGAATCTGTTTTTCACGACGTGGCTTTAGTGGGTATTGTCTTGAGTAGTTCTTCGTTGATTGGTTTTTTATGCGATCTCACTTTCCCGACTCTTTTTGCTAAACGAGACTATCGATTTTTTTTTGCTCTCACATTTATTATTGCCTTAGCTACCCAACTAATTGGTCTCTTGTCATCAAGTTGGCTAGCAGCCTTTTCAGTTATGGCCTTGTGGGGCGTGTACTACGAATTGTTTTTATTTGGTCTCTACCATTTTTTGCATAGTGAAATAGAGCCATCTCAGCATGCATCGGGATGGGGGATTACTGAAGCTTTGAGATCACTTGCGCTCGTTACTTCGCCGTTACTTGTGAGCCTGCTGTTTGTGTTACAGATAGATCCATTTAGACTTTCAAGTATATTTTTTGGTATTTCTTTGATGATTAGTCTATTTCTATTTATCAAAAATAAAAAACGGAATATAAAAAGCGCGCATGATCCAGATAAGGCATTTTCATTCGTCACTTTTCGCGTTTGGACAACATTTTTGGGAAAAATTTGGCCAGTTTACCTTTTTTTCTTCTGCTTAATTATGGTTGATGCTACTATTTGGAGTGTGGGAATATTTTTTGCAGAGGAGTTGCGTCAAATATCTCCTCTGGGTGCATTTTTTGTTCCCGCCTATATAGTTCCCACCTTGTTAGCTCCAGTATTTGCGGGCAAATTTGCCAGACGCTTTGGCAAAAAGCGCTCAGCTTTTATGATCGCCGTACCACTATCGCTCACTCTTTTTATTGGTCATTGGGCATTCCATTCCCCGCTTTGGCATGTGGGAGTGATGGCCTTAGCAGGATGTTTTGCCGGGTTAATAGTGACAGAATCCGAGGCGATTTTTGAAGATTATGTGGCCAGGTTGCATCGGTTTAGCAGTGAAATGATTGGTTTGGTGCGTTCTGCCTCAAGTCTGGGATATATAATTGGTCCGTTGGTGGCTGGATTGTTGGCAGAAGTTTTGGGAATTGAGCGCACTTTAGCAGTGATTGGCTTACTGCCAGGAATTGCTGGCATTTTCGCCTATTTCAAGATGCGGGGGAAAACTCGTTTGCCGCAACAACAGTTGGAGGAAATTTCCGCTTATTGAAATCTGGAGATTCTTTTCTTGCGTCTATTTTGGCAATAACTTCGGTTAGCGGTAGTAGACAGGCAGTAGGATTTCCCCAATACGTTTCTAAGAACTTTAAAAGTCGATTTCTTGATTCTTCAACTATCGTTTTTCCTCCGAGTCTGCGAGCGGGATATACATCACTTAAATACTCCCCAATGGTAATCCACCCAACTGGTTCGACTTCTTCATCTAGTAGCTGAAATGAGTGGGGTCCGCCAGAATAGCCCACCAAAAAATAATCTGCTCGATATTTATCCATAAGAGTTTTTTCTTCGTCTGGAGATTGATAGGTGGCGTGCCCAAGGTACGATGCTCCCTGACAGTATGCAAATGATGTTTTCAGATCAGTCAAATTTAGTTGGTCTGTTGGCAAGCACTCTTCTATCAGAGCAGCAGTGAGCGTAGTAATTAGATACTCGTTTGGTTTACGTGTTTCTTGTGGTGGGGTTTCCAGACCAATGGATACGGAACCAAACTCATTTGGTTTTTGTTTTTTTTCCTTAATTATCCAAACTCTCACTTGATCAAGGTGATGATTGAGTGTGTCAGGATCAAAGTCGAATGAATCTGGTGCTTCTAAATAGTCAATTAAATATTGTGGTAATAAATCTAAGTTTATGATGCAAACGAAAACACCTGTGGTAAAAAACTCGGATTGTTTTTCCAAGTGTCTAATTAATGGGTAGCTTTCCTTATGGTTTGACATCAGAGTGCATATTATACATTCAAGTAAGGCTATTGTTGACAAATGATAATAACATATTCATAATAACGAATATGTATAGCGAACTATTCCGATTACAGGCAAAACTACTCAAGATCTTGGCCCAGCCCAAACGGCTGGAAATCATCCACTTGCTCCGGGATCAACGCTTAAATGTGACGGAAATATACTCGATGTTAGACCTACCACAGGCAAATGTTAGTCAACATTTGATGGTGATGCGCGAGGCGGGCATAGTGACCGCCGAGCGTGAGGGAAAAACAGTTTATTATTCGCTGGCCAATCCAAAAATTATCGACGCCAGCGATAGCATTCGCGAATGGCTGCTCGAACAACAACGCGATACAGTAACCGCCGATGAGTTAGTTTTCAGCATGAAAGAACTATTGCCAATCGCTACTGATCCAGTTTGTGGAATGAAACTCTCCCCCAAAACAGCAGGATTTTCAACTGTGCACAACGGAGAAACGATTTATTTTTGCGCGAGTGGTTGTCACAAACTTTTTACCAAGAAACCAAAGAAATATGCCCGATAAATCCACAGAAAAATATAAAATAACTGGCATGCACTGTGCTTCGTGTGCCAATATTATTAAACGCACAGTCGACAAAATTGAGGGCGTGGAGGCCAGTGAAGTAAATTATGGTACCGAAACTGCTCAACTAGACTTTGACCCACAGAAAACTTCAGTAGCTAAAATTAATGCAAAGTTAGAGCAATATGGATATGCATTGGAAAGTGAAAATACTGAGAAAACCGCTGAGGAGTCGATGGCAAATAATTCAGATGAAAAAACTCAAGCATTGGTACAGCAAAAAAATAAAATCAAAATAGTAATTCCCTTTATGATGGTGAGTATTTTGATGATGGTTTGGGAGATCGGTGGAGATCAACTTCAACTGTTTCCTCAGATGACAGAAACTGTCAAAGATTTTTTTCACCATCTGTTACCACTGTTTGCTACATATACACTATTTGTGATCGGCGCTCCTTATCTGCAGGCGATTCGACGCTTCATCGCATTTCGTGTGGCAAATATGGACACGTTAATTGGTATTGGCACGCTCACGGCATTTCTATATAGTTTTGTACTTTCGGCTTTTGAAACTACACTGGCTCCGTTTTTTGATGTGACGCAAAGCTATTACGATGTGACCATTGTGGTAATCGGCTTTATCACCATAGGGAAATACTTAGAAGCTCGTTCGAAGTTAAAAACGGGTGAAGCAATCAGGCAATTAGTCGGATTACAAGCAAAAAGTGCAATAATTATTCGTGCTGGAAAAGAAGTCGAGGTGGCAATCGATCAGGTCGTAGTTGGAGATGTGATTATTGTTAAACCTGGCCAAAAAATCGCTGTCGATGGGGTCATTGTTGAGGGTTCAAGTTCAATTGATGAATCGATGATCACTGGCGAATCAATGCCGGTTGATAAAGCTGTTGGCGATACAGTGATTGGAGCCACCATCAATAAGCAAGGTTCATTACGAATCAGAGCCACGCAGGTTGGCACCGGCACCCTGTTATTTCAAATTGTGAAAATGGTAGAAGAAGCTCAGGGTTCCAAAGCTCCAATTGAAAAATTGGCTGATCAAGTATCGGCAATTTTTGTGCCAGTAGTATTGGTGTTAGCTCTCACAGCTTTGGTTATATGGATTGTGGTTGGTTCAATGTTTTTACCATTTTCCGAAGCGCTGAGTTTGGGAATTATGAGTTTTGTGGGAACATTGGTAATCGCGTGTCCGTGTGCGTTAGGTTTAGCGACGCCAACAGCCGTCATTGTGGGTGTTGGTAAGGCCGCTCAGCATGGAATTCTGATAAAAAACGCCGAGTCTCTCCAGAAATTACAAAGTATTAATTATGTAGTACTGGACAAAACTGGCACGTTGACCCAAGGCAAGCCTGCGATCACAGACATTGTGCCGGTGGGAAATATTTCTAAAAAAACAGTTTTGCAAGTCTTGTACTCACTTGAAAAACACTCAGAGCATCCACTCGCACATGCAATTGTGGAAAGAGCTGAGGCAGAAAAAATCACTGCCAAAAAAGTAGAACATTTTTCTGCACTTGATGGTAAAGGTCTGCGAGGCAGGATCGAAAAACAGGATTACTTTGTTGGCAATGTTGGCTTGGCTTTGGAACTTGGGATATCAATTGCCAAAGCAGAAGTAGATAAAATGACAGCGGATGGCAAAACGCTTATTCTGTTGATGGCGAAGTCAGAGTTGCTCGCATACGTTGCCGTCGCAGACATAATAAAACCTGAAGCACAAGCAACTATTTCTCAGCTACATCGATTGGGAATCAAGGTGGCTATGTTTACTGGAGATAGTTTGAATGCTGCTAAATATATCGCCAAACAGGTGGGAATTGATCGAGTTGAAGCTGA
>CAYNWG010000044.1:0-7804 GCA_964400865.1 uncultured Pseudomonadales bacterium | reverse complement strand
GATCGCCGACCCCCTCATCTTTAACAATCTTATCTGAGACGCCTTGAGCGTAGGCAATGCCTTTTTCTAGTTCGGTAATCAGGTGACTAAATTGTAGTTGTTCTACCTGTTGTTCGCTTAAATTCTTAATAAAACCATCGGCGGCGGTCGCTCGCAATTTGTCTACGGTAGCATTTTTACTTGAGGCAATTTCTTCAGGTGTTAACTTAAGATCTTGGGACAGTTTTTCAAAATCTACTTTCTTGTCTCCCGCTTTTCGTTCCGATTGTTGTTTTGCGGAATGTCTTAAGAAATCTTCCCATTTTATTAGGTTAAACAGGTTGGGATTCCAAGGGAGACTACCGGTTTCTACATCTCTTAGGTGCTGAACTTTATCTAAAAGCACCCTCCTGTTATCATCATTTGGAATCATGTTATACAGTTTGTAGTAAGCCTGGAGTTGGGTTTCTTCATCAAGTTGGAGCCAAATCTTTTGCACTCTTTTTTGGTATTGGTCCATTAATTCTTGGGTATGACTCACGCGCTCGTCGGTGGTGAGCGCTTCACCAACTTCATCACGCTTATTCCCAACTGGCATCGCGCCCGTGAGAGTTTGTACGCTGGTAACCAGCGATTCCACTTTTTCGTCGGTGAGATTCTCATCAGTTGGCTCCAATACACCTAGCAGCTTTTTTAGTTCGGAAGCAGAGTCAACCACTCTGTCAATCGATGTCGCTAGAAGGGCGGTGGTTAATAGTGCTCTAATTTTCTCAATATTTTCAGCTACAGCTGTCAAAGTCGTACCCTCCACCGCATTAGGGTTGTTTGGATTAACAAAAAAGATGAGCACAAGTTGCTCGGCGCTTAATTTCTTCACAAACGTGGCAAGGTCGGCTTTATTCTCAGGATATTTCAAACCCAGATTGTCCGCAATATCTCTTGAGCCCATGGCTTGGGTTACAGCATCTACTGCTCGTTCAAAATTAACAGCGCTAGCGCCATCAACTGTGATGCCAGTAATATTTGACAACGAAGTCTCAGCTTGTTTAGTGGGGCTTTGTTTAAAAGCCTCAATTTGTGTGGTATTTGACTCAAGTTGATCTTTACGGTTTTTTAAGATAGCTTTTGCGTCATCGAGCGCGTCAAAGCCCGTACTTTCCAAAAAGCTCGCCTTTTGTTGTTCACTTGAGGAGTCAAGGTGAGCCAAATATTGACCTCTGAGTCTTTGAACAAATTCTGGTTGACTGGCTAGTTTTTCGTAAATCTTTCTGACTTCAGCAAGACGAAGAGCTGGATTGGCAAATAAGTTTCGTATTTGATCTGAAGTTAAATCTGTGGTTAGGTGGTTTCTGACTAGTATCGAAAGCTGATTGGTCAGGGCAGGGTCTGGCATAATGCCATGTCTACCCATTAGGTCAAACAACACGTGGTTGTAAATCCAAGAGAACTCATGATTGGTGGCGCGTCGTAATGCTTGAGCCTCGATTGAGTCACCAGCAAAGGATCTTTGCAAACGCTCCGATTCTTGTGCTTGGTCTTCGAGTACCTGTGCTTGGTCTGAGGATTCAGCCTCAGTACTACCACCTTCTTCAGTGATAGGGGGTTTTACTCCAGCAGTAGTGACTGCTCTATAACCCGGTGCGCTGCGTTTTACCGCATCATCCCGTTCGGCCTTTTCAACCTTTAACTCCTTCTCCTCGGCGATGCTGTCCAATCGGTTAAGCTTGAGTCTAATTTCGCTATATACTCTTTCAAGTTCGTTGATAGTTTGGACATCCAGCACCAATCTTTCTTTAATAGCATCACCCTCCATTGCGTTTGAGAAGTAGTATTCGGTAGTTTGAGTTGGAACATCTAATTTTTTTGCTAACCCCACTAAGATTTCCACTACATCGGTTGGAAAGAGCAGAAGATTATTTTTGCTTTGATCGAGTCCACGAATTTCATCCGTACTTGTGAGAATTAGTGGGTATGGCTCTTCGTCAAACCAAACACTAATTTTTCTGCCTGGTATTAAGCCATCTCTTTTACCATCCGCAAAAAGTATTTCCCACAGGCTCATTAAAAATGCTAAGGCCCACTCTCGATGTGCTGGGTTATTTGATGCAAAACCAGCGAAGATGTGTTTAATGCTATCGATGCTTGTTAGGCTGGGATGTTCGACCATACCTTGTAATTATAGCTGGTTATGAAGCCCCTGCGGAGAGATAAAAAGCTTACTCAACCTCCTCAAGTTTTGGGGCATAGCGATGTATATCTTCAAGCACTCCTTCGTCATCTTGTAAGTCCTGAAGATTATCATCTCTAGATCTGATCTCGTTCCATCTAGCCCAGTACAAATCCCAGCAACGATCGCATTCGCAAGTCGATGAATTGAGCAGACCCTCTTCTAGCTTTGCTTGTTGTTCATCAAAATCATGCTGAATACTTAACATCAGCAACAATAAATCATGGCAAATATCACCACCCATGATGGGGTCAATAAAATTCGGTGGTAATTCTATTTGGCTAAACATAGGGTTATTTAATTTTTAGTAAGCCAGGGTGTAAAGAAAATATATCATGAGTACCGACTTTTATGGTTGGTATGTCATTGAGATTTAATTCTTGATATAATAGCCTATATGGCTGTAGAGACAGTATTGGATTCCGAAATAAACTCGTTGCCTCTTGAAGTTGCTAAAGTGGTTAATGAGCTTTTATCGAAGGTTCGTCAAATTGAATCATACGTTCAGGACACGGTTGATTTGCTTGGAGGTAATCAAAGAACAATTGCTCAGGTTTTTATAAATGATGAAATCATGCCGCTGTATCGGTTTTTAAGTAATACTGTTATTCCTAGCTTGACTCCTGAACAACAAGATGTGGCAAACTTAATTAAGAATAAAATCCGCGACATGGTCCAGGCCCAATTGGCCAAATATCCAGATCCTAGTGTTGCAGCACCTCCAGTTACACCACCGGAAAAAGTTGACAATTACGCTGGTATACCGAGGGAGAAGGTTGACGCATTTGAATTGGAAGTTGCCCCCATTACTACACTGCTAGATGAACTAGAGGGATTGGTTCTTAATCCCAGTTTAAGAACTCAATATATTGTGGGCAAGCGAACTGATGTAATAAGTATGCGCTCAAAATTAACCAACTCAGCATTTCAAAATACTTATGGAGAATTATTTGCAAAAAGTATTTCTTTGATTCAACAAAGAATTAATAACGCAGTTAGCACATTAGATGATTTATTACCAAGGGTTGAAGAAATTGAGTTAGAAAATATGCCGTTTTTCGAATTAGTAGAGCTTGTGTTAAAAGAAAAAGCAGACCCCTACCTGTTTGGCGAATTAAGAAAACCTCACACTGACGCTAAGAAACAAATGATAGCCACCATTGCCCAAAGAAGACTTTTTGGTTCAAGAAGAGAGGGTGTATCTTCAGCTGAAAATCAGGAACGTGAAGTGGCCTTGGTTTACTTACAAATGCATTTGATGTCAGACAAGCTCCAATATCAGGGAGAGAAAGCTTCGGGACAAAAATGGGCAGAGACAACATTGGCTGACAAGACAACTGGCTCTGCTCTCGAGGGTAGTATGGAGGACCACCTGGTTTCTCGCGAAGAGTGGTTGAGAGTCACTGCGTATAATCAGGAATGGGGGAGTGATTTTAGACAACTGCTTGACGCCGTTACGGTACAAGTTGCTCTGAAATCAGTTCCTCCAGGAGTGAACTCCAACACATTACCAACTGTCGAAGAAGCAAGGGGTGAGTTGTCCGCAAGCAATGATGAGAGAAAAGTCATAATGACAAAAAAGGGTCAGCTGGTGTTATTTAAGGGTAGGTTTTATTTGTATAACCCCGCTATAAGCTACGAATCGTTGACAGACGACAAAACTGGAAGAGCTTCATTAAGAAAGTTTTTTGAATCTTTTAGAGTTGTGGATGATGATGCGACTCGAACCGCGGGTAGTCCAGTCTATCGCGAATCCCACAAGAGGGCAGTAGATTTTGCCGAGTTGGCATATACTTCACTAACGCTAATCGATGACTCCTTTGAAGAGTTGCAAGCGAGTACTCAAACTGGCGCCCACAATGAAGGAGAGAAAAACAAACTATTTGTTTTTAATCCATTGTCAACCTGTGTTCATGCTGTAGAAAGATACAAAAAACCTGCCTATTGGCTTCAGATGATGTATGCCTACTACAACTTAAATGAAATTCCAGGTCATTATTTCTTAAGCGATCCAGTCAAAGAAAAAATGTTATGGAGGATTGAACAATTTAAAAGACACCAAAAGGTGTATTTTGACACTCCATTTTTTGGTAATCTGAAACCTCCCGCTTTTCTTGAAACTATTTTTCCCACCACTCGAGCTTTTGTCGAACTTCAAAAGAGCAAAGATCATGAAGGCAAAGTGGTGAGTGAGTACCTATGGGTAGCCAGTAAAGATCATCCAGACCGAGAAGTTTTAGTAGACAGCGACAATACCATATGGGCTCAGAGGGCGGACTCTGGCGAAGTATATAGCGCTGATGGAAACGCTCTTTTGGGTAAAATTTCCGGCGCTATGTCCAGTGTTTCATCTGCTTCCTCGGTGGATTCATCTGTGGGTACGGCAGAGGACTCCGGCATTCTTTTTACTGACATCAGTGGCAATGTGTCTGAATGGGCAAATACGTCGATTAAACAAAGAGTTGGTGGAGTAGAGAGAAAAATACCTCTTGGAAAGAAGCCAACAAACCGAGGTCTATACTGGACTGCATTTAAAGGAATTGAAAGAGCTATGAATTTGACGTTTGCAGCTTTCCCCGCCAACTTAAGTAAGCATCAGATTTTAGAAGATCATCAATCTGGAAAAGGTGGAATGCTTAATGAATTATTTACAGCTTGGGGAATGGCAAAAATGTTTCCAAGTGAAGGAATATCTACTCTCTTAGAGCCAATTCTTGGTCACTATGTGTTTAGATTGCTTTCTGCATTTCCAAGCAGATTGCCAGAAGAAAGAGTGGAGCTCATAACAGAAATGATTGAGCAACTCGGCCAAACCGGTTCATACGGTGGATTGGGGAGTGAAGCGCTAGCTAAGCAGGTTGAAGCAATTATAAAAAGTTTGACCACCACTAGCACTAACGGTCAAAGACAAGTGGTTGATGCATATAGAAATAAAAAAATCGAAAGATGGAAACCCGGAGGAAGAGAATCTTGGGAAGAAGTAGTAGACTTTGCTGATTCCGTCAGGCCAGCCGTGGATTACAGACAACCAGAGTTAATAGAATATTTAATTGCATATTGGCAGCATGAGAAGAGGGGTGTGCAGATGCCACCAATTGGCATGGGTTTGACAACATCAGCTCAAATAGCTTTTTGGAGAAAGTCTCAAACGATTGGATTCAGATCACTGACCCCAGATCAAGAATCATTAATTAGACAGGCGCAGTGGTTAGAAAATATGCCTCTACCCCCCATCAACCGAACAATAGATATTTTTAAAATTGGTGGAGATGAAAAACACTAAATTCGAACCACATATTTCTTGGCACTCCACATTTTGAGTTTCCACCAAAACCAGCTCATACAATAAGATAAATTTACTATTCAACAGCGGACAAATCAATCAAAAGTATTAAATAGTTAGAACGATACAGCACTTCTTATTACGGCGGCGGCGGGGTTACAGGAGCGCCACCACCAGAGCTACTTGTTGAAGACCCACCTCCGGTATTGGTGTTTCCTGGGTTTTGTCCACGATTCACAATCTGCTGAAGTAACTTGGCGGGATCTTGAGGATCAAAAATTCTCCTATCTTTAATTTGATCAATAACTTTTCTAACTTTAACACCGGTCTCAATTCCTTGATTAAATTGAGGTCTAAAGCCACCGTAGGTTTTACCAGTGCTGTCAGTATAACCACCTTTAATATCCTGGAAAATATGTCTCATGGTACCTTTACCATCGGCTCGTCTTCCCCTTCCCGCTTTGTAAGATCTTACACCTGCTTCAAGGCCTCCATACGCGCCTTTCGCTGCACCAATTCCCAGTGGCAGTGAGTTTTCAGCGTAATCCATGCCTTGTTTTACATTCTTCATTGCACTGCCAACCACCAACTCTGCGAAAGGATCTTTGGGTGCAATGCCGTCTTTGATCTTTTTCACAATATCTGGCAAGGCCAAAATAATCGCCAAACTCATGAGCGCAATAATGCTTTCACCAATCCCGTTGCCTGCACTCAGTAAGAATGGGGGCATAAATCCTCCGCTACTTGCGTCAATTGCGCCATTGGTAAAAGCGTAATACATCACAAGCACCACTAAGATTACCGGGAAAGGTGACAGATTCCCAATCAGAGTTTTCATCCAGGAGCCAAAGGCGTTGCTTTTACCAGGTATTGCCCCCATCATGAGGAGTAGGGGCGCCATCACCACCGCAATAATGATGGTTGCGTATGATTTCAGTAATTCAAAAAATAAACGAATAATACCAATTAACATGGCTACAGCCAGGATAATTGTTAATGTTAAACCACTAATAATGCTCACAACCTGATTGGCAGTTCCACCAAGCTGCAGGCTTTCGAGAAAACCAGAAATAAAGTCTTTGTTGCGTTGGAGATTTACCGCTCCTTTAAACATGGTGCCTCCGAGCTCGAAAATGTTGTAGCCAAAAATATCTTGGGGGAAAAATGAGGCAAAAACACCGACGATCAATGCCATGAGGACATACATCAAGTCAATCAACAAACCTGCAATAGCGTAGGAAAACGTTACGAGCACCAAGGACATAATAATTTGGGGAATGGCTTGCTGGGCAGTAATCGCGGTTTGACCAACTTTTTGCCGGAACATGATGAGGAATCCAACGATCACAAAAATTAAAACAAAAAACATATAGGCAATATTGCGAAATGTTTTCCAGAGATTGAGCACTGGGTCTAGGGAGGCAAAACCGATTCCTTGGGCATACGCTGGTGTGACAATATGGGCAGATTTGAGCACGTCTGCTACATAGGTTTGGGTATCAGCAACCGGATTGTCGTACATGGCAACTATTAGATTTGAGAGGCTACCAATGGCTCCATAGTCTGCAACGTTAGTGCCTGTTCCAGAACTACTGGTACAAGTGTCGTCCTCTATGCACAGCGGCGCTTTTTTTCCCACGATATCTTGTACCCACTCAATGGCAGTGAAGCGAGAGACATTTTTAACCAAACATTCAAGTGAGGGGGTTGAGCAATCTTCGGTGGCAAGGCGATAGTCTGCCATATCTTGCTTAGTCACCATCACATCGTCTTCTACCGCATACACCGTCTGATTTTGAGAAGAAAAAAATGCAAGAAAGCTGAACGCGAAAACACACGCCACCAACCAACTCCTGAGTGAAGTATTCAATCGCATACAGTTGCTTATTATATAGACTAATTGCTAGATGAGCAATCGAGTGAATTTGTGCTTGTTTGATAGTTAGAGATGATGATATGATGTGATTGTTTCCCTGCCCAAACTTCTTAGCAATTGTAGCAATTGTAGCAATATGGAGGATATATGGTGGAAAATGCCGCAAAATTTAATGACTTATTGCAACAGGCTCAAGATATAGCAGTTGTTTTTGAAGGAACTGCGGATGTTGACACCATAACTGCTGCTGCGAGTTTATTTGTAGCGTTGCTTGACTCAGGTAAAGCCGTGCGTTTGTTTTCACCAGAATTACCGAAATCTCACGCCAACTTAGTGGGGATTGATCAAGTGCTCACATCATTTGGTCACCAAAATTTGTTAGTTAGTTTTGCGTATAGCGAAGATAAGGTGGATAAAATCAGTTACCACATTGGTGAAG
>CAYNWG010000043.1:0-8200 GCA_964400865.1 uncultured Pseudomonadales bacterium | reverse complement strand
TCTTCTCCGGACTTCTCCCTTTCGGAGTTCTATGAGTTGACCTTTTTTGTAAAAAGCAGAAATCACAACCGTGCTAGTTCTCCTACTTTTTTTTGGTGATACCTTTAAGCGACATTCAGTAACTTCCAATTGGACATGCATACTGCCTTTCCACTTGGATGGAGTGTCTTCTGTCGTTTCGGTTACAATTATTGGAGCACCAATTATTGTTAATATGCCCGTTCCTTCTAAATTATGTGCTCGTGAATACCATTCAACCCTATCACCTACCTCATAGTGCTGGGTATCAAAATCCATCGCTGCTTGAAACTGCAGCATTTGTTCTTGTTTTGCCGCAGCAAGAGCGTTGAGATGTAAATGGTTTTCCGGTGCGTTGAGCATAATACAAATATTGCTATATATATTTATTATAAGATATATAGAATTATTTTACAAGCAGTAACTCAGCTGGTTCATCAAAAAGCCAATCTGGTTCAGCCTGCTGCAATAGCTCCCTATGGTTAAATCCCCAAGTTACCGCTCCAGAACGAATACCGATTTTCTTAGCAGCCACTACATCACGCACTTCATCGCCAATATACATCGTTTCCCTTGGATCAATGCGATGTTCCTTAAGTACTCTAGAGATTACTCGGTGTTTTCCGAAAATGCTTCGATCAGCATACACAAATGAAACCATGTTTAGCTGATGAAATTCCAGATACGCCTCAACATTTTGGCGTGTATTTGAGGTAATAATACCAATTTTAGTGGGTCTTTCATGCAGTAATGTAAGCACATCGGTAATTCCCTCAACCAAAGGAATGTTATGAATATGATGAGCGAAAAGATGTTGAAGCTCTGTAATCATTTTTGGTAAGCTCAATGGAGAAATTCTCAGTAACTGAATAAATTTTCGTAACCCATGCCGTTTTAGATAATCAATCTCTGCGTGGGTAATTTCCTTGAGAGCCGTAAGATTGAGCAACTCTTCTGGTAAATATAGTAATAAATGGAGCGTCTGCGCAATCGTGCCGTCAAAATCAAACAATACGGTTGAATGCTTATGGTCTTTCATAGAATGATTCTAACAATTTTTGGTTGGACTATGGTGAGGTAATCTTCAGTTTTCATTGCTATAGAAAATCGCCGATCGCCAGCGTTGAAAATAATTTTTTCATGCTGAAGCAAGCTGGGTTCAACAAATACTTCTAAACCAAAAATGTTTCCAAATGGTGGCACTCCACCAAGCTCCACTCCGCTTGTTATTTCAAGCACCTCTGTTTCAGTCGCAAACCGAATGTCTTTCGTTTTGACTGTTTCCGTAACTTTCTGTTTGTCAAAGCGGGCATCTCCTGGCAAGACTAACATCACAAATTTATTTTCATTTTTTGAATATTTAAGCCGAACAATTAACGCTTTAGCTCCCTGACTCAGGTTATACCCACTGCGAATTTTAGCTGCTTCTTCACTAGTACGAACGGGCTCATGTTCAAAGGTTTCGTACCAGAAATTTTGCTGCTTTAGTAGTTCAATGATTTGGTAGACAACTAGATGGTATTTTTCCATATTCAACCTTTACTGAAAAGGGACTCAATCGATTTATTGTATAGTATGATTGTTTTCTATGAGAACACCCGAACATCTAGCAACCAGTTTTAGAGAAGGTATTCATAATAAAAACTACTTAATTCTAGTAATTACTGGTGCTGTTACCTTACTTGGAGCCGCATTGATCAGAAAGTACGGTAAAACAATTGCAAGAGAAGTTCAAGATAGAATTGATGAGTTACACATTCTTCAAGGGGAATTAGAATTTTCGATAAAAAATGACGATGCGGTCAGAGGAAAAGACAATCGAAGCGCTGCTTATAAAGCAAAAATATTCTGGGAAAAATTTGTTCTTTTAGCTCATGAAACAGATTTAGAATGGAGCGACAAGACAATTCAAGCCCTTGCATTGCTTTCTTCGTTTGTTGACCATCAAGGTCCAAATCACGGATGAGCTTATTTCTTTAGCTGTTTTCCTACGGTTAATGCAAGGTTATTTCGTATAGTTCTTTCTTGGATGCCACCCTCACCAAAATCTGTCCGAAATGCTGTAGTTGGGTCAGATGTGGGTACTACCAAACAAGGATCGAGGGCGAAAAAAAAATCGAGTCTTCCGGTAAGCGCCTTGCCCGCGTACCAAAGACCCAGAGAACGCTTGCTCGAGTTTGGACCCACGAATGCAACTACAACCGAATTGCTTGCAATTATCATCGGGCACGGCACCGTTGGCTGTGGCGTACTAGATTTGGCTCAAAAAGCTGAACGGTGGCTTGCCCAAGCAAATCTAACGTTTCGCGCCCGGCTTCCGCCGGGCGCTGACTCTTAAACTAATTGCAGTTCAAGAACTTTGTCGTCGCTCACAGCGCCCAACTCTCTCTCCTACGCTGACCTCACCAAAATTAATTGTTGACCAAGTCACAAATTTAAGCAAAGCTGCTCAGGAACAAGTACTTGCGCTCTATGTCGACGCACGTTTCCAACTGATCGAAAAGAGAATTATCGCCATTGGTAAACAAAATTCAGTGCAATTAGAACCCAGAGATATCTTCGCACCCGCTCTACTCTTACCAGCGCACGGAGTGGTGATAGTGCACAACCATCCGTCCGGTAATCCCGACCCAAGTGCGGACGATCTTAATTTTACCCAGCGAGTACTAGCAGCTAGCCAACTACTTGGAATTACACTTGTTGATCATATTATTGTTGGAAATAAATCTTGGTATTCTTTTGGTGAACATGGATTACACGATCAGTTTTGGTAACAAATCGAATTACATTAATCCAATACTTCAGCTTCTAGCTGTTTGCCTTTTCGCCTTTTCGTTTTCAATTTCTCATGATGTTTGCGAACATGCCGGTGAGCCACTCCAAATGCTCTTAAAACCGCTTCGTACATCTCTACCGCTCGCTTTTCTACGGCAATATCTGCTCCAGGTATCTCCACTACTACCTGCGCACGATTTGCGAGCGGATCGTTACTCTTCTTCTCTACTGTCTCCAAATACAGACGAACTTTAATAATTTTTTCAGATAAGCGACCTAATTTATCCGCCTGTTCTTGGGCGAACGCTCTAATCGCCTCAGTTACAACGAAATTTTTAGAAGAAACCAACACCTGCATGGTGGTACCTTTCTGGTAACTGATACGGAAGAATTGACGAGCCCACAGAGAGCATCATTACAACCAATTGTATCACTTCAATACAAGTTAGAAAGCCCTTCTTCCCTCAAGCGCTCTTTTAAGCGTCACGCCGTCGGCGTATTCAATGTCTGCACCAACTGGCAAACCATGCCCAATTCTCGTTATTTTTGGTAGATTCTCTTCACCAACCTGTTTCTTAAGATACTCAACAATAAACAAAGCAGTTGCTTCACCTTCCATAGTTGGATTGGTAGCTAAAATAATTTCCTCAACACCCTCAAGTCGTTTGGTTGTGTCGTAGAGAAATAACTGATCTGGCCCAATGTTGCTTAATGGCTGAATGCTACCGTGTAAAACATGATATAAACCGTGATATGTGCCAGAATTTTCTATTGCCACAGTGTCCAAGGGCTCTTCAACTATACACAGTACTGTTTGGTCTCGATTTTGGTCAGCGCAAAAATGGCAAGGGTCTTTTTCGCTCACTGAATGACACTGGGTGCACAACACCGTTTCTTGTTTGAGTGCTATCAAACGATTGGCAAACGTCGCCAGCTCATGCTCTGGATTGTGCAGTAAATAAAACACTAAGCGCTGAGCCGACTTGGGCCCAATGCCAGGTAAGCGCTCAAATGATTCAATGAGTTGCCGAACCGCTTTTGGTAATAACTGCATAACGATCTTCGCATTGTGCCCTGAAGTATCAAAAGAATCAAGCCTCAGCCGTTGCCAGTATTCCCTGCAACACTAATTGCAACTGATTTAATCGAAATGCCGTTTCAGACGGTGGACGATCTGTGGCTACAAGATCTGCCTCGATTACTCGTACTATTGTAAGTAACAAGCCAATGTTTTTAGCATTCGGATTTCTGAGTAGTTCCGTCAATTCCTCTATTGCGTGTTGAGTCGCAGGTAGTTTTTCGTAATACGCCAATATGCGTAAAAATTCCATGAAATTATGGTATTGTTCAATAGAAATCACATGCTCGTTCCTATTATTTTCGAGATTTGTTTGAGCCGATTGATACAGAAACCAATCTTCTGACTTCTTAGCAAAGCGTCTCTTAGTTTGGTATGGCCACAAACCTCTATTTTCGATTCTCTGTTTACTAAGCTTTGCCAACGAATCCTTTTTCAACGGCTGGAAAATTCTTTCGAGTAAGTGGTGCATGCTGATAGACCAGCAAACATCATTTACAAAGTCGATGGGATATAACGTTGGCTCTTCCTGATGTAGGTACAAAAGTATTGATCTTGCCATGGCGGCACCGATTTCTGGATGTTGACGATTCTGAAACATGACTATTTTCCCCCAATCATGCAAAATAGCAGTGACTCGCGCTACACGTCGATCCGATCTGGTGATGGGCAAATCATCTAACCGAGGGTTACCTACCATCCAAATCATATGATCTCTTGATGTAAGCTGTAATCCAGGCGCCGGTAAATCTAAATTCGCTGCTGTACCCACAATGTTATCTGTGTGAAATACGTCATGCAATCTTCCTTCTAGCAGTCCCTTAATACTTTGAGCTACATCAAAACTGGCTACGGAGCCAATTTTTCTTTCGGCAAAAAAATCAGTATTCTCAAAAAATTGTTTCTGAAATTCAGCATCAGTTAAGTCACCAAGATGGTAGTTTGGCTCTGAAATAAAAGATGCCTGTCCGTGCTCATCCACGCTAGACTGAACAACAGCAAGATCAGTCAGGTCAGAAATTGGTTCGCCAAAAAGCTCTCGCAGGTCTGCAATACTCCTTTCAATCCCTTCCCAAGTGAGTATGGGTACAGCCATTTCTGAACCCATCACATTGATCTGAATAGTGGTAACTGTAAATTGCTCTTCTTTTAGTGCGGCAATGCTTTCTGGAGATAAATCAGTCAAGAATGGTACATCGCAGTAATCTAGCGGTGTTTCATCAGGCTCCTCGCTGTAATCTAGCGATTCTGCGTCATGAAGAAGTTCCTGAGTTTTGGTCATGTTTATCCAGTAGAGCCAAAACCCCCACGGTTTTGGCTTTCAAATGATTTCTTCTCTGCTATAGCAACTTGGACAACTGGTACTATGAGTAATTGAACCAACCTCTCGCCTTTAGTCACAACAACAGTTTGTTGCGTAAAATTATAAAGTGCGGCGGTATACTCATCACCATCGCCTCGGTAATCGTAGTCACCTACTCCGATTCCATTTGCGAGCATCAAACCCTTCTTGTGTAGCGAACTTCGCGCTGCCAATAATGCAAAGTATCCAACTGGGAGTTCTAGAGCGATATTGAGTGGCACATACCCAACTGATTGTGGCTCAATTGAAATATCTAATCGAGCAACTAAATCCAAGCCGGCCGCACCAGCCGTTTTATATTCTGGCAAAGGCAAGGTTGCATCAAAGCGCTTGATCCCAAGTATCAGCTGGGAAAGTTCTGCCATAGCGATCATTGTACTACAGCCAATTCTTCTACTATCGTCTGATCGGATAAACGGTGGATCTCTATCAATCGAAGCTCTGCATCAATACTATCGTTAAACAGCTTGATTCCTTGTCCAAAAAGTATCGGCTCGATTGTTAGGTACAACTTATCAACTAAACCAGCTTGCATAAATTGCGTGTAAACACTCGAACCACCACAAACCGCAAGTCGCGAATATCCATCTTTCTTTGCCAAATCAACCACCTCTTTTGGTTGAATATGTACACCAATTACCTGGTTCGTATCAAATGATGAATACTGCTGAGGGTTTGAAGTTAATACGTAATGTTTTCTACCTGGCATTGGCCGTCTCATCGTTGAAAAAGTTGTGGAACCCATCACAACGGCACCAGCTTCTCGTGTTTTACCCATAAAAAACTCGCTATCTGCCTTACTTCTCCAAGCTATCGACGAATGATTCGCTGATCGTCCTAAAAAACCATCAAGACTCAATGCAGCAATAATAAAAACTTCCATAGTACTTCCCTATTGTTTTGGTAGTAATTCTTTTAAACTATCAAATGAAAATTGACTTTGGTTAGCACCTCCTCGTAGTGAGTTCAGTGTATCCATATACCCACCAAATAGTCCCATTATTTGCGGTAATACAAACTGAGCCACAAATCCCGCTATGATAGCAAAAAATAAAAATTGGATGACCACCATTCCCACCGCTCTACTCATGCCAGCCAGAAAATTGCGCCAAAGCAGTTGCTTGTAGCTGACGTCATAAATTGTCAGACCTTTACTTAAGGTATCTTCATCAGCTAAATTTTCCACTCGAGTTAGAATATCTGCCATAGTACACCAAGTATGACAGAGCTATGGCCGCGCTGGCAAGCGCGGCTCTATAATCTGCCAAATCTTTTCTTCAACCTCTTCGAGTGATTGAGATGCATCCACGATCACCCAGCGATTAGGATCGGAATTGGCTAGATCAAGATAAGCTTGACGAACTTTGTGATGAAATTCATGACCTTCCATATCTAGTCGATCCTGCTTGTCACTCTCTGCCCTACGTTGTAAACCAATTTCCACTGGCAAATCAAGTAGAAGCGTTAGATTTGGCAAAGTATTTTTAGTAGAAATATCATTGAGCTGATCTATCAATTCACGGCCAAAACCACGTACTACGCCTTGATAAACCACGCTGCTGTCGCGCGAGCGATCCATGACCACAACCTTACCCGCTTGCAACGAAGGTAGCACAATTTCACGATAAATTTGCGCTCGCGCTGCCTGAAATAACAACACTTCCGTGGTATAGGCAATCCCCGTATTCTTAGCAGACAGCACCACATCTCTGATTTGCTCGCTAATGACCGTACCACCTGGCTCACGCAGCAAAACTACATCATAGCCAGCTGATTCTAACTTTTCTCTCACCCGCATAATCTGCGTGGATTTCCCTCCGCCTTCACCACCTTCAAAAGTAATTAAAAAACCTTGTTGTGTTTCGTGCATTTTTGTCCTTTCTAGTGAACTATTAGAATTTCTTTAGTAGTACCAGGAAATATTTCCCCATTGGCAATTGGCCTTCCCACTACCACTCGATGCGGTTCATTCTCAATAGCAACCAATTGTTCAAATGTAAAACTCTGACCATTCTTACCAAGTGAGGCAACTAAATCAATAGCCAGAAATCTAAAACTTTTTTCATTTTGGTGATTGAGTATCAGAGTCTCATATTTCATATGATCCGTCGGTACCATCCCAGTGCTCCTATCCATCTTTGCCAATTTAAGAGCTCTTCTGATTAGTCGTAAACACCGGACGCGGTGATCAAATGCGGCTCCAAACTCTTCCTTTTCTAAAACAACTTTTACTAGCTTTCCGTCTGGAGCAATGATGTACTGGAATAATTTAAAGTATTGCTCTGGATAATTTTGTTCGTTTTTATCCAAAACCATCTGCATAATCGCTACAGAATCAATCTGAAATTCCTGATGAGTTGCCATGGAACCCCAAACAATTAAGTATTCTTCAAGAGCAGCTACAGGATTAGAATCAAGCACACCAGCGGCAAGTAACGCAAGTCTATCAAATACATCACTACGATTTCCTTGACCGTTAATGTGACTGTAGACTCTATCAAAGTTTAAATCCAACTGAGTAACTGTAGAAAATCCTAAAATCAGGAAAAGTTGATCGTACACTTCTGAAAAAAAACTAATAATTTGTTCAGTATTGTATTGCTCCTCAGAATGCATCGGAAACGAACGTAGCTGCATCAATGCGGTTTCCACTTTCGTTTTCAATTTACCTGATAAATTACCCTGCACAATATCCCCAAGCAACTCAACCAAACATTCCTCTATTTCAGATAGAATTAATCGAAGTACTGTTTCCGGACGAGAATCCGCCCATTCCATCAATGGTCGTTTTTCAAGAAATCTTCTAATTTTCTTTAAGTGTTGTTCAAACTGAAGTTGTTCCACCCGAGCAAGACGTAATTGATCGTTTCGAGTTGCCGGCATTATCATCTGATTTCGCGATTCGATCGCGACTTGTTCAGCTAAAAACTGCATGGTGCTTAGCTAACCACAACATGTAGTGGTAT
>CAYNWG010000042.1:0-8620 GCA_964400865.1 uncultured Pseudomonadales bacterium | reverse complement strand
TTATTACTTTTAACAACCGGAGTATACCTGGTTGGTAGCGCTGTGGTGCCAATTTTGGGATACTATGTTAGTGATGAGTCGAATGTTTTACAACGCGAACTAACTTCGCCAATTCCTCGATATCAAGTAATGGATATCACACCTTTGGTGATAATTCCTTCTCCAAATGTATTTATTGCCTCAGAGGAAAAACCAGTTGCGCCTGAGGTTGTCAGCGATACGCTTGATTTTACTAATCTGGCGAATTGGTTTGGTGGATCGGCTCCAGAACTGGTTGAAAAATCACCAGAAGGAGGCCCAGTTCAGCACTACGTCGTCAGTATTCCTAGTTTAAAAATAGAAAACGCAGAAGTTGAAGTGGGAGGAACAGATTTGGAAAATAGTCTGATTGCTTATCCCGGCACTGCACTACCAGGAGAATTTGGTGCTCCGGTTATATTTGGCCACTCAGTGTTGCGGCAGTTTTACAATCCATCAGAAAAAAATCCCAATCGATATAACTCAATTTTTAGTACAATTATGACGTTAAAAGTTGGGGTAGACAAAATATATATTGAGGCTGACGGTGTGAAGTACACGTACTTGGTTCAGCAAAAGACTGAAGTTAAGCCAGAGGATGTCTTTATCTTGACGCAGCAATACGATGCCAAACGACTCAAGCTGGTGACTTGTGTACCAGAAGGGACGTATTTGAGACGAGGTGTGATTATAGCCCAGCTAATCGAGGAGGGTAATTAATCCTCATCATAATAGATTGGAGTAGATAATCCAGACCAAAAATCTATTGTTAATTCTCTTTCAGTTTCAATCTCGCGTTCTAACAAAGTCGCTAATGCATCAGTGGAGCCATTTGTTCCGACGGATTTGCCCATTTGCATCTTGATTAAAATCACCATTTGATCTCGGATAGGTTGTTGATCAAAATTATTTGGTAATCCGAGCCCAAACACTTTTCGACACTGGGTAATTAGAGCTGAATAGTAATGTGTGTTCAGTAGTTCGCAAAGTTCAAAAACACCGCTGATATTACCGATAGAATTTCCGAATACATCGTTTGCAATTTTTCTCACCTGAGCATCGAAGGGTTGTTTATCATCAATCGTCACTTTAAATGCCTTTAACCAGCGATCCAGTTGAGCCTGTTGAATTTCAAGAATTCTAGCTTGTCGATTAGGTTGAATTTCAGGGTTGCTCATAGTGGATGTCTCCTTTTTTACTACACGCTGATTATAGGCGTGACTACCGTTAAATGTCAATAGTATAAGTTATTAAGTCTATTAATTGTATGTTTTAGGTGTAGAATGAATACTGTGATTGAATCTCAGTTTCCCCCAGTTACTCTTGGTATCGACTATGGACGCAAACGAATTGGTCTTGCTCTGAGCTATGGATCGCTTGCTGAGCCTCTGACGATCATTGAAAATGATGAACGAGTTTTAGAAAAATTGCATTTTGTTTGTGTCGAACACAGGGTTGTTCAGTTGGTGGTAGGAATTTCAGAAAGAGAAATGGCCGTAGAATCTCACCAATTTGGCCAATTATTAACCAGTCAACTTGCTCTTCCCGTTAAGTACATCGACGAAAATTTCACCTCAAGAGCAGTGCAAGAAAAAATGCAGTGGTTGGGAGGAAAGCAACGACGTAAGGAACCAATCGATCATCTGGCAGCCGCAGAGATACTTCAGGAGTGGCTTGATCAACAGCAATCTCCAACTGAATAGATGATCCATTTGCCCATGCGGTATACTGAACGTTCAATGAAAAAATTATTTTTATTAGTTCCAATTATTTGTGCCATCGTTTCTCTTTTAGGTCTGTATGCTTTATTTCAGTGGTGTATGTCTCCCTTTGACGCGCAAAATACAGAAGAAACTCGTTTTGTGATTACCAAGGGCGAATCAATTACCGCTATTGGAGAAAAATTAACCACGGCAAAATTGATTCGCCACCCCCTTGCATTTAGATTTGCAGTTCAACAACGACAGCTTGGCCAAAAAATCCAAGCGGGAAGTTTTTTACTTTCTCCCGCACAAAATCTATGGCAAATTGCCGAAACACTGACTCAGGGTACTGAAGATGTATGGGTAACAATACCTGAGGGTTATCGAATAGAAGAAATTGCTCAAACTTTTTCCAGTGCAGGACTGGAGGAATTTATCGTAGACGATTTTATTGCACTAGCCAAAGGTCAAGAGGGTTATCTATTTCCCGATACTTACTTAGTGCCAAAATTAATTACAGCTTCTGAAGTAATTGGGTTGTTAAATCGGACTTTTGATCAAAAAGTTCGCCAGGGATTAGCGGAAGAAATTGCCAATAGTCAGTATTCACTTGAAGAGGCTATGATCATGGCGTCACTTGTGCAACGAGAAGCGGGTAAGGATGAGGATGAGATGAAACAGGTTGCTGGTGTGCTTTGGAACAGAATTGCGATCAATCAGGGATTGGGAGTAGACGCAACTCTGCAATATATAGATGGTTTTGACGAAAAAACTGGTAAGTGGTGGTCAGCCCCAGATATAAGTACGAAAGAAAGTACTTCTCCATACAACACATACAAATTTGCTGGGCTACCACCAGCACCCATCGCAAATCCTGGAGTTGCAGCCATTAGATCTGCGCTTGACCCGTTGGTAACTGATAATTATTACTATCTTCATGCCGAGGGAAAGATTTATTACGCCAGAGATTTGGCAGGGCACTCAAGCAACATAGATAGATACTTGCGTTGATGTAAATTGCTTGTTATAATCCTCCCCTTAGCAAAAGTTAGTGGTAGCTATTTTTGAGGAACATTTGCACAAACAAGCCTCATTTTATCGAGAGCAACAGTAACAATCCTACCCACATACAGAGAGATTCCTATCAAAAAGGACTTCTCTGGTTTTTTGTTGTGGGGATACAAACATAAGGAGTCGGAATGTCAGATATCACTCGTCAGAACTGGGGTAAACACCATGTGGTTGTTCCCGAATTAGACCTTGTTGGACTCCAAAAACAAAGCTATCAGGAATTTCTAGAAAATGGTATTGCCACAGCGTTGCGCGAAGTGACTGGTGAAAAAGGCATTGAAGATTACACGGGGAAAAGTTGGGCATTAAAGTTTGGTGGCTACCGTTTTGGTGAGCCAAAATATTCTGCTACTGAAGCAAAGCGTAAGGGTGTGACGTATGACATGCCTCTCTACGTTCAGGCAGAACTGTTGAATAAAAAAACCGGCAAAGTCCAGGAGCAAGAAGTGTTTTTGGGTGATATCCCCAAAATGACAACCATCGGCACATTCGTGATCAATGGTATTGAAAGAGCAGTCGTGACTCAGCTGGTTCGTTCACCTGGTGTATTTTTCACTGGCGAAACCGATGCTAGTACCAGAAGAGATCTATACTTTGCTGAACTGCGACCTAAACGCGGCTCTTGGTTGGAAATCACCGTTGGCAAACGTGATGTAATTGCGGTCAAAATTGATCGTCGCCGAAAAATGCCCGTCACTGTGTTGTTGAGAGCCTTGGGTTATGGTACTGACGATGATATTAAAGCATTATTTGCTGATGAAATTGGCTTTGACGAATTTAAATTACTGCAAACTACTTTGGATAAAGATACCACCCAATCTCAGCCAGAGGCTTTGTTGGAATTGTATGAAAAAATGCGTCCAGGTGAGCCGGCAGTCATTGATACAGCGCAGGAATATGTGCATCAGTTATTTTTTGATAGCAGAAGATACGATTTGGGCTTAGTTGGTCGATATAAGTTAAACCGCAGATTGAAGTTATCAGTCGATGAGAGCACTACGGTATTAACTCCAGAAGACGTTGTCGCGACTGTTAAATACCTAATTGGTTTGCAGAATGGTCGAGGTAAAACAGATGATATTGATCACTTGAGTAATCGCAGAGTGCGCCAAATTGGTGAATTAGTCCAAGAATCAGCTTTTCGTATCGGATTAATTCGTCTTGAGAGATCTATCCGCGAAAAAATGTCTTTGACCAAGACAGAAGATGTGCTTTCTCCGGCAGCGTTAGTGAATGCTCGCCCACTGATTGCCACTATTTCTGAATTTTTCCGTCGTAATCGCTTGTCAACCATCCTTGATCAAACAAATCCACTGTCAGAAATTGACAACCTGAGACGTTTGTCTGTAATGGGTACAGGTGGGGTCACTCGTGAGCGCGCCTCATTTTCGATGCGTGACATTAATGCTTCTCAGTATTCTCGTATTGATCCAGTAAGATCTCCAGAAGGTCCAAACATTGGTTTGGTGACCTACTTGGCTCTGTATGCCAAAGTCAACAAGCATGGGTTTTTAGAAGCACCATATCTAAAAGTGGTAGCTGATAAAGGTAAGATGAAAGTTAGTGATGAAATTGTGTATCTAGCCGCAGACGAAGATGAAGACTACAAGATCACTCACGCTGGCGTAGAAATCGATGAAAAGGGATATATCACTGATGAGTGGGTCGCTATGCGCACCATGAATAAATTCATTGAAGGGCCGGTAGAGGAAGTGCAATTCATTGATGTATTGCCACAGCAAGTGGTAGGTACTTCGGCATCATTAATTCCTTTTATTGCTCATGATGAGGCTAATCGTGCCCTGATGGGAACTCATATGCAGTGTCAGGCAGTGCCATTAATTAAACCACAGGCTCCAATCGTCGGAACTGGTATGGAAATGGCAGTGGCCACGGCTATGGGTCGCACGGTCTTAGCTCGTCATCCTGGCGAAGTTGTGTATGTGGATGGTGATCGAGTTGAGATTAAATTAAACAAATCAGTGTTGGCAAAAATTAATCCTGCCATTAATGCAACTGAAACAATCGAATTTCAAGATGATCGAGAAATTTATCATATTTCTAAATTCGAAAGAACTTCTCAAAGTACAAGTTACACTCAGAAAGCCGTAGTTTCACTTGGTGACAAGATTGCCGTTGGCGACGTTGTCATTGATGGCCCTTGTGCAGATCAAGGAGAATTGGCGCTCGGTGCTAACGTACTGATTTCGTACGCATCATTTGATGGTTTGGGCTATGAAGACGCCATTGTCATTTCAGAACGTTTGGTTCGTGAGGATGTATTGACTTCAGTTCAAATTAACGAATATCGATCTAAAGTCATGGATACCAAACTTGGGCCAGAAGAATTAACCAGTGATATTCCGAATGTTAGTGATGTGTACTTGAGCAATTTAACCACAGAAGGAATCATTAGAGTCGGTAGTGTAGTTGATTCTGGTGACATTTTGGTTGGAAAAATTGCTCCGAAGGGAGAAACAGAGCTTTCACCTGAAGAAAGACTACTGAGAGCGATTTTTGGTGAAAAATCTCGCGAAGTTCGTGACACATCCTTACGTATGCCTCATGGCGAGCAAGGAACGGTTATCGATGTTCAAATATTGGATAGCGACATGGGTGATGAGCTTGATCCCGGCACAATCAAAGAAGTGACCGTAAAGGTTGCCCAAATTAGAAAAATTACAGTTGGTGATAAGTTGGCAGGACGCCACGGGAATAAGGGTGTTATTTCAAAAATAGTGCCGGTTGCCGATATGCCTCATCTTGAGGATGGTACTCCAGTTGACATTATCATCTCGCCACTGTCAGTGTTAGCTCGTATGAATATGGGCCAGTTGCTTGAAGCTCACGCAGCTTGGCCAGCACAAAAACAGGGGTACAGTATTGCAGTGCCTGCTTTTGAACAATTTGATGAATCGAAGATTTGGCAGGAATTAGAACGATCTGGGTTACCTGTTACCGGTAAAGCTCAATTGTTTGATGGACGAACTGGCGAGCCATTTAGTGAAACAACCACAGTGGGTATTGGTTACATTTTAAAACTGAGTCATATGGTTGAGGACAAGATGCATGCTCGATCTGTTGGTCCTTACTCATTAGTCACACAGCAACCATTGGGTGGAAAAGCTCAAATGGGTGGTCAGCGTCTTGGAGAAATGGAAGTTTGGGCACTTGAAGCTCATCGAGCAGCCCATACGCTGCAAGAAATGTTAACGATTAAATCTGATGATGTCATCGGTAGGGCTAAAGCATTTGAAGCAATCGTGAAAGGTGAACCAATTCCTTCTCCAACAGTTCCAGAATCATTCAGGGTATTGATGAGAGAGCTGAACTCACTCGGAATGGATGTGGTACCACACGAAACAAAAGAAGAAATTATTGAGGTAGAAATACCAAATCCCGAGACTTTACTCATTGAAGAAATACTTCCAGATGCAGAACTGTTGGTAGATGGAGATGATGAATCAGAAAAAGAATTAGAAATCTCTGAAGAACCGACTGATGATCTAGGAGATTTAGAGCCGGTAGAATTAGAGATTGATGAGGAGAAAGCATTATGAATAATCCCAACACCCAGAACCAAAAAACCAGATACATCATCGATTTTAATGCTTTGGAGATCAGAATTGCTTCACCAGAAGTAATGCGATCTTGGTCACATGGTGAAATTCGTAAGCCTGAAACCATTAATTACCGCTCGCTCAAAGCTGAGAGCGATGGACTCTTCGATGAGAAGATCTTTGGTCCAATCAAAGATTTTGAGTGTTATTGTGGAAAATATAAGGGCGCTCGGTATCGTGGAATTACTTGTGATAAGTGCGGAGTTGAAGTTACCCAGTCTAAAGTTCGTCGAGAACGCATGGGTCACATTTCACTCGCTGCTCCAGTAGCTCACATCTGGTTTTTTAAAGGAGCGCCATCAAAATTGTCGCTCTTACTTGATATTTCCCCAAAAAATCTTAACAGTATTATCTACTTTTCAAAATATGTAGTACTGGAGATTGATGGTGAAGAAAAAGCTATGGTGATGCAGTCGTTGGATGAAAATCTCCAAGTGGCAATCGATAGTTTAAAAACTTCAATTAAAGAGGAAGTTGAAAAAGTTAAAGAGCAACTAACCGATGATAAAAAACAGCTAAAAGAAAAAGTCAAAAGTAAAGAGACGCTCCAGCTCAAAACAGCAGAAATAGAAGTCAAAGCAAAAAATAAACTAATTGCATTGAAGCAGCAGTTAGATACTCACCTAGAACAGACAGAGGAGATTTACCAAACTGTCAAATCTATGGTTAAGCGAATTACCCGTGGAACCATTCTGAGTGAAGATGAATACTTGAAGCTAGATGAGTACGACGCTAGCTCTCACTTACGAGTTGGCATGGGGGCAGAGAGTATCTTAGAGTTAGTTGAAGCCTTAAATCTTGATGAGTTGGTAGAAAAACTCAGAAAAGAAATGGTAGAAGCTAAAGGTGCGCGACGGATCAAGGCCACCAAGCGACAAAGAGTTGTAGAGGGTTTGCGCAAAGCTCAAATCAAACCAGCTTGGATGTTTTTGAATGTACTTCCTGTTATCCCTCCAGATTTGCGACCAATGGTCCAGTTATCAGGTGGGAGATTTGCCACATCTGATTTGAATGATTTGTATCGTAGGGTGATTAATCGTAACAATCGATTAAAACATCTCATTGACTTGGGAGCGCCTCAAATTATTTTACGAAATGAGAAACGCATGCTTCAGGAGGCAGTGGATTCATTAATTGATGGCTCACAAGCTCGCCAGAGTCGTAGAGCGACACGTCGCCCACTTAAATCACTTTCAGAAATGCTCAAAGGTAAGCAGGGTCGATTTAGACAAAACCTACTTGGAAAACGTGTGGATTATTCTGGAAGAAGTGTCATCGTGGTAGGTCCAGAATTAAAGTTGAACGAGTGCGGTGTACCAAAGGATATGGCTCTTGAAATCTTCAAACCATATGTTTTACGAGAACTGATCGTTAAGGGAATTGCTCCAAATGTGAAGAGCGCGCGTCACTTAATAGATCGAAGAGAACCAGAGGTCTATGACGTTTTGGAACAGGTAACCTTAAATCATCCAGTCGTGCTTAATCGCGCGCCAACGTTGCATAAACTTGGTATGCAAGCATTTTATCCAATTTTAGTTGAGGGTAATGCCATTCGACTGCATCCTTGTGTCTGCGCTGGTTACAATGCAGATTTTGATGGTGATCAGATGGCCGTTCATGTACCACTGACACAGCAGGCTCAAGAAGAATGTCGAGATCTCATCATGTCCACTCGTAATCTGCTTAAGCCAGCGAATGGCGAACCTATTACCATCCCAAATAAAGAAATGGCTATGGGTGTGTATTACAACACGGTGATGGATGAAGGGGATGCGTATGGTGTGATTTTTGCTTCTCCAGATGAAGCTTATCACGCCCATGAGGTAGAAATGGTCGGTTTACGTCAACCGATTCAGGTTCGACGTCAGATTGATGGTGTGAGTGAAATAATTACAACCACTATTGGTCGGCTACAATTCAATGACTTGCTCCCAGCTTCCTTCCCATTTCTCAATCAAACAGTCACAGCGGGAATGATTAAAAGTATTGTGACTCAAGCGATAGAAAAAGAAGATTGGCAGGTGGTAACCTTATTGATTGATAGCATTAAAAATCTAGGTTTCACATCTGCAACGCTATCTGGTCTCTCCGTATCGGTGAGTGATTGTGAAATGATTCCTGAAAAGAATGAAATGATTGAAGTGGCCAACAAGAAAGCCGAGATTATTCAGGATCAATATCAGGAGGGTTTAATTTCTGATGAAGAAA
>CAYNWG010000041.1:0-8940 GCA_964400865.1 uncultured Pseudomonadales bacterium | reverse complement strand
GGCTCAAACCAGTTCATCGCCGGATTTTGTACTCCATGTACAAATCCGGCATCCACCACTCCAGTTCCTACAAAAAAAGCGCTCGCATTGTTGGAGACGTTTTAGGTAAATACCACCCACACGGTGACTCATCGGTTTACATGGCCTTAGTTCGTCTAGCTCAAGACTTTAGCATGCGGTATATGTTAGTTGATGGTCAGGGTAACTTTGGTTCGGTTGATGGGGATAGTCCTGCTGCCATGCGGTATACCGAAGCTCGTCTAGCAAAAATTAGTTCAGAAATTCTCGTTGATCTTGACAAAAAAACCGTCCCATTTACTGATAACTTTGATGGCTCACTCCAAGAACCACTTGTCTTACCAGCCAAATTGCCCAATCTACTACTGATGGGCTCGGAAGGTATTGCAGTGGGTATGGCCACCAAAATTCCACCACATAATCTCAATGAGGTCTGTGATGCAATTATTTCTGTGATAGAGCAGGGCAAAGCAGAATTGGCCGAACTGGAATCTGGAACTACCGCTGAACCAATGATAACTAAAGTTCCAAAAGAGATTGCTGAAAAACATATCTTGATCGATAAAACATTGGCGATGGAAGCAGCGACTTTAGCCGGTATTTTCCGTTCAGAAGCCACGGTTGATGACATCATGAACCACATCAAGGGACCAGATTTTCCCACTGGTGGTATTATGTATGATTTTGCTGCAATTAAAGAAGGCTACAAGACAGGAAAGGGGAGAGTAGTCGTCCGGGCTAAAGCCAGCATTGAAGAAGGTCCCAAAGGTTTTCAAATTATCATTACCGAATTACCATATCAAGTTAACAAAGCTCGATTGTTGATGAAAATTGCCGACCTAGTAAGAGACAAAAAGATTTTGGGTATTAGGGATCTCAATGATGACTCAGATCGAGTTGGCATGCAGATTACTATCGATCTCAAACGTGATGCGCGACCCAAAGTGGTTCTGAATAAGCTGTTCAAATATTCTGAGTTGCAATCGAGTTTCCCCATGAACATGGTCGCGCTCAACTCCGAAGGTATTCCTCAACTAATGAATATCAAACAAATAATTACTGAGTTTATTGCTCATCGCCAATTAGTTGTCACCAAACGTTGCCAATATGAATTGGCCGAGGCTCGCGACCGAGCTCATATTTTGGAAGGCTTGCTCATTGCGCTCAACAACTTAGATGAAGTGATTGATACGATTAGAAAATCAGCTGATACCGATGCTGCCAAACTAGCGTTGATGACGAAATTTGGCCTAAGTGAAATTCAGGCTCAGGCCATTTTGGAAATGCAACTCAAGCGTTTGGCTGCCCTCGAACGACAAAAAATAGAAGACGAGTACAAACAGCTACAAGAAGTAATCGATCGCTTACTTTTACTCTTACAGAATCCAGTTGAAATTTTAGCCGTTGTCAAACAGGAAACTCACGATTTGAAGGCTCTCTATGGTGATGAACGTAAAACCCAATTAATTAAAGGCAAGATTGGGGAATTCAGCGAAGAGGACCTAGTCCCCAATGAACCGACGGTTATAACTCTAACTGAGAGCGGTTATATTAAACGCCTCGAGCCCGGGGCTTTCCGTTCTCAATCAAGAGGAGGGAAGGGGAGCGTGGGTCTGAAAATGAGGGATGAAGATATAGTTAAAACCCTGCTAGTCGCAAAAACTCACGATACATTATTGCTTTTTACGAACCAGGGCAAAGTTTTCAAAATGAGAGCTTTCGATATTCCACAAGCCAATCGTCAGGCCAAAGGCACTGCGATCGTGAATCTACTCAGCTTACAACCAGACGAAACGGTTCAATCTTTGTTGATTATTGATGAAGAAGCAGATAAAGAAAAATTCATCACCTTGACTACTAAAAAAGGCTTAGTCAAAAAGAGCGCAGTTGCCCTCTACCAAAATATTAGACAAACCGGCATTATCGCAATTATTCTCAATGATGATGACAAATTGGTTCGCAGCACTCTTACTGGCGGTAGTGATGACATCTTGATGATTTCTCATCAGGGGAAAGTCATTCGTTTTAGCGAAGATGAAGTCAAAACTTCCAACCGAGACACCAAGGGTGTTAAGGGAATCACGCTTAAATCAGATGATTACGTAGTGGGAGTAGAAACAGTGACTCCAGAAATGGCGAAGTTGGCCGGTAGCTCAGAGGAGCCAGCTTTGTTAGTAATTACCGAAAGAGGTCTTGGTAAGAGAACGGTTCTTAGTCAGTATCCGAGTCAAAAACGCACCGGCATGGGAGTAAAAGTCTCAGATATCACTACCAAAACCGGTCCTGTTGCTTCTGCTAGATTGGTAGAAGCTGATCACAAAGACGTGGTAATTACCACCAGAGAGGGCATTACCATCAAGCTACCCATGACAAAGAAATCGATCCCTGTCTTATCAAGACCCACTCAGGGCGTTATTTTAATGCGCCCCAAACCAGGCGACCAAGTCGTGGCCGTGGCACTGACCTTCAAACAGCTGGAGGGGGAAGGGGAGTAGTTAAAACCACTTCCAAAACTGCCACCACTTGGGTTGGGGAGAAGGACTGGGTGTGGGTGTGATAGGCGCAGGATTCGCCTGTTTGGTTGTCGGGGATGGATCTACCTCTTCCCAATTGGCTTCTTGATCATTAGCACCTAACACTTCTGTATCATCAACATTGTTGACTGGTAGAGATGCAGTTGTGGAGTTACTTAGTTGAATAGGAATGTCTTTAAGTATGGCAAAGTTGTCAGAAGAGTCAGATGATTGAATGGTTAGGTAGTAGGTACCAGTAGTAAGAAGTGTCTCTAGGTTGACTCCCCACTCAGATGAAGAGTTGGAGGTAGTTGAAAGAGTAGTGACTTGTTGTCTATTGGTATTACCTACTTCATCAGTTGAGTCTTGGTATATGGTTAGGTTGATAGTAGCTCCTACTGGAGCAATGCCATAAAGAGTGGGAGTAGAGTCTGAAAAGAGAAGAGGTTTAGTATCTACAGTAAAGAGTTCAGGAGTAGTGGTAGAATAGGTAGTTAGATTGGTTCTGTTCCCAACTTGCAGGAGTGAGAGAGGAAACCAGACTGATTGACTAGGTTTCTGGTAAGTACCTTGGTTAGTCATGACTAGAAAACGATTGGTATCAGTTTGAGTGGAGTTACCTGCTTTGTCTACTGCTTTCACAAACCAAGAATGTACACCAGCATCTAAGTAGTGAGCATCGGTCTTACCATAGGCACAGATCTCTTGTTGTTTTGATACTTGATTGTAGAGATGGTACTTGAGGTACCAAGTATTGTTTTCTTTGATTACAGATTCACCATCTTGTCTGGTGTCACCATTATCTCCCACAGGTGGTTGAACATAAGGGATGTTTGATAGGTAATCTTGGTTGTTAACCACAATCGTGTAATGAGATAAACCAACTCCCTCATCATAAGCTCTGGTAAAACAGAACTGAGGCATGTGAGTATCACCCACTACGTTCATGTTGTTCAAATTGGTCTGTTTGAAGGTCTTAATAAACTCCTGACCAGTAGCAGAGTCAATCTGAGCATAGTCTTTCTTAGGGGGAGTCGTGTCTACTGTCACGCCTACGGTCACTTCAGCTCCTGCTAGAGTGGTATTACTGTCATTGTCTGTGGCTCTAATATAAATAGTGTGAGATCCATCAGCAAGAGACATACTAAGGGCACAGGTGAAGGCTTCACTACTATTATCAAAAACACCATCATCCGCCACACAAGCCAACCAAGTCCCGGTGGTACTATCCACTTGGTAATCAACTGAGGTGATGGTACCTAGAGCATCGGTGACCAGACCAGTCACGGGTGGAGAGGAATTGGAAGTGGGAGATCCTAATGAGTCAAGAATAATCACAGGTGCATTGAGATCAAAGGCCGCCCCAGTAGTAACTCCTGGGTTACCAAAGTCAATCCAGCCCACATCTTCAGACCAAACAAACCCAGAGAACACCCCTGAGTCTAGGTCTATCACCACATTACTCTCAAAGTTCGTGAAATCCAGATACCCGGCTGTATTAACCACCTTAGCTTTGCCAGTTAGAGCACCTGTGACTAAGTCAACAGTTACAGGTCCCTGATCATTGTCTTCAGTACCAAACGCTACCCAACCCAGGTCATCTAACCAGGCATACCCACTCATGATACCAGTCTGCGTATCCACAGACACATTACTCTCATAATTCGTGAAGTGCACCGCTCCACCAGTATTCATCACCCCGGCTTGACCAGTTAAGGACTGGATAGCGGCTAAAGCTGGTGACGCTTGAGTGAGAAGGCCAACCGCTAGTAGCATTCCAACACCAACAACACTAAGTACTCTTTTCATACTCATCATAATGACAAATAAATGCTCTCTCGTCAAACGCAAAATCATTTCATTATCGCGAGATCTCGCAAACGATATTCCCCTCCATGACCATCTCTCACCTCCTCAGAGCCTACTACTCCTGCCGGAAGAATAAACGACGCCAATTAGTCGCCATTCGTTACGAGACCACCGCTGAAAATCGATTGACTTCTCTTCTCCGCCTCCTGCAGTCCAGAACCTATCAGCCTGCCCCCTCCTCTTGTTTTGTGGTCACCTACCCTAAACTCCGGGAAATTTTTGCGGCTGACTTCAAAGACCGCGTCACCCATCACCTACTCATCAACGCCATTGAGCCCGACTTGGAAAGCCGATTTATATTTGACTCTTATGCCTGCCGAAAAGACAAAGGCACGCATCAGGCTGTCAAGCGCCTCCAGTCCTTCTTAAGAAAAATCACCCAGAATCAAACCAGAGACGCCTGCTTCCTCCAGCTGGATATCCAGAGCTTTTTTACTTCTATTGATAAGGAAACCTTGTTCAGTATCTTAGTCAGGCACTTGACCAAACATCGTAACTCGTCACATCTCTTATGGCTGGCACATCTGATCATTTTTAACAATCCCACCTATGACTGTCGAATCAAAGGCGATACCAAACTGCTGGCTCAAATTCCCGCCCATAAGTCCCTCTTCCAGACTGCTCAGGCCAAAGGCTTGCCCATCGGTAACCTGACTTCTCAGTTTTTTGCCAACGTCTATTTAAACGAGCTAGATCAGTTTGTGAAAAGAGAACTCAAGGTCAAGTACTACTTGCGCTATGTGGATGATCTAGTCCTGCTGTCTCGTCACCCTCAACAGTTGATTGAGTGGCGCCAAGCCATAAATCAATTTCTCCACGACTACTTATCTCTCCAGCTTCATCCCACCAAAGACCGGACTGGTTCAGTCTACTCTGGCATAGATTGGTTGGGTTACATAGTCAAACCAGATTATGTGCTGTGCCGGCGGAGAGTCGTGGCTAACCTAAAAGCCAAACTCCACGCCTTCAATCAAGGTTTCCTACTTCAATCAAATAATCAGCACCCCACAACTACCCCCATCACTAACTCGCCAACTCCAGATCAACTAAAAACCATTCTGTCTGTCATCAACTCCTACTACGGTCACTTTAAATCAGCCAATACCTACCAACTCAGAAAGAATCTTTACGAAAAAAACTTTGGTATACTCAGGAAATATCTGAAACCCGTAGGGAATTATGACTACTTCGTCCCCAAATCAACCCGATCAACTACCACTGTACGTCACCGCCTACCAACATCAGTTGTATCTGTACAAACTGGTGCATAACTTCTCCAAAACCTACAAATACACCTTAGGCCAAGAACTTCTTAATCTGCACTGGCAGATGCTAGATCTGATTATTTTAGCCAATTCTCTGCCTAACTCTGACAAGCCACCGCATATTAAGAAAGCCAGCCTCATATTTGATCAGTACAAATACCGAGTCAAGATGGCCTATGATCTCAAACTCATCTCATCTGCCAAGTATGGCTACATCATGACCGTCCATGAAGAAATGGGCAAAATGCTGACAGGCTGGTTGAGATGGGCTAAAAAACAATCGGCTTAATGTCGTGCTTAGTGCTTTATTCAGAGTAGCTGTAGACCCACTCCCAGTCTCGGCGAACGCAACGGACGGAGTTACCATTTTCCTTGTCGTTGTTGTTCGTGTTACCGTTGTTGAGGTTGACGTTCCAGGCGTTGTCGGGATTGTCTGAGTTCTCCGTAGACGACCAGAAGTTACTCGTTGTTTCCCCTGACTTTTATTCTCTACATCAGACTGAGGGGCATTTCAGCCTCAAAATCTGACTGGTAGTGCACATGTTTTTTTCCGACATGCACACCGGGCATACCCTATGGGTGCAGGAGAACAGACTAGTTAGAGGGTCTACTCTGAGCCAAGGCAGAGCTGATGATACAGTTGCTCCTGGTCAATCTGCCACTATCACAATGATATCACTACATCAGCTCTAGTAGTACTTGAAAAAAGCTCAGGAGAGGGGCGGACCGACCCCGCTGTAGCGGGGTCTTAAGAAAGCCCCGCCTTTCGGCGGGGCAAATTCTAAATTCTAAATTAACTAAATTCTATATCTACTACTAGTCTCGGCGAACGCAACGGACGGAGAAACCATTCACCTTGCCGTTGTAGCCCGTGCTACCGTAGTAGAGGTAGACGCTCCAGGCGTAGTCGGGAGCGTCTGAGACCTCCGTAGACGACCAGAAGTAACTATCAGTGGCAAAGGTCGGATCCTGGCTATAGATACCATTAATGTAGGCTGTCATTAGTTCTATTTGAGTCGGTAGATACCAGCCTGTTTTTCCTCCATAGGAAGCTGTATTTAAGGCATCACAAAAGGCAATCGCTTCTCCGCCTGTGGGTCGCTCGCCATCAGCAGAGAGGGTAAATTCGTTCGTTGGGTAGGTGGTACTACTAGCAGACCACCACAATCCTGTACGCTCATCTTGTTTGACCGTGCCAGTCATTAAGTTTAAGGCACCAAAACCAGCAAAAGGTGATCCAGACACAGCAGTCCAAGATGATTCTTCTGCTTGGTAGGTACCTAAGTAGTTATCTTTAGTAGCCAGTCTTTGGGTGCTGTAGTCAAAAGCAGCAGGGGCGGTGCCAGATTTCTGTACTCTATTCCCACTATAAAACGTTTTGCCATCTGCTACATCTGCCTCAGTGGCATCACCTGTGGGTACCCACTCGCCTGCTGATCTAATTCTATTCCAATATGCTCCCCAATCTCCCCAGCCTCCTGCCGAATCTGAACCGTGACTTAAAGAGTCTAGTGAGTCGTAAATGGTTTTGATTCTCGATGATGCTCCACTTTCAGGCGATGAACCAGATTGTTCAGCAAAGACCGTGCTACCAATTTGCCACAGACCAAAGGTAGCCAGAAACAGACCACAGATACCTACTACCATGGAGCGAGAGAGAGTGAGTTTTTTCATAGTGACTCCATAATAACACATTTGAAATTGGAGGGGGAAGGGGAGTGAGCTGGCGTTTAATGAACGTTAAAACTCAGTTATGATTTTGCCACTACTTGATTCAGTTTTTGGAAGTAATTATCTCTGTTAATAATCGCCTTCTGATTGGGGAGCGGAAAGATGTTCTGCATTTTGCCCTGATCCATCTTAATTTCAATCGTTGTGTAACTCTTGTGATAGTCCTCTATGATCAAGTCAATCTCTTTGCCTCCGTACTCTCTGTAGAAATAGGTATTAATCTTAGCGTTACTCAATCGTCGCAGTTTTTCCAACTCAGAAATAATAAAGTTCTCAAACACTCCTCCTTTGTCTTGACGTAACTCTAGCTCTCTAAAGTCTTGAATCAAAATATTGCGAATACCCAGATCATAAAAATAAAGTTTGCGATTTTCTGAAACTGCTCTTCTCAAGTTGGTCTTAAATGATGGTAGGGGAATCAAAATGTAATTTTTGATAAAAATTTCAATGTAATTTGACACAGTGGATGGATATGCACCAAGAGAATTGGCTATCTCCCTAATTGACACTTCCGAGCCTAACTGGAGAGCGATTTTTGTCAAAATATCTTTAGCCAACTTTTCGTTTTTCAGATCATAAATACTAATCACATCTTTGAGCACATAGGCATCTAAAATTCGTTGCAACAAATCGATTCTGTCTTTTTCAGGCAAGCTAGTTTTGGTAAAAACTTCAGGGTATGATCCCCAAATTTGAATTTGGTTTGCTAACTGGTGAAGGTAGGTTTTTTCTTCTGATCCGGTTGGTGTGTCGTTGGCAACAGCTTCAGAAATAGCCAAAGGCAAACAGAATATTTCGGTAAACCGACCTGCTAAGGTATCAAATTCAGTAATTGATTTTTGCCGTAACTCCGAGCTGCCAGTGGCAATAATTTTAATGCCAAATTCATCATGCAAAATTTTGAGCATGACTGTAGCCTCAGGATAATTCTGCACTTCATCAATTAAGATCACCTTATTGTCAGCCACAATCCTTTCCAAGACTTCTCGGTGGGGAGTAAACTTATCACGATCAGATGCCAGGTCAAAATTGTACTTAGTAACCTTCAACTCTTTGGCTATCTTATCTATCAGGGTTGTTTTGCCTGATCTTCTTGGACCCCAAATAAAGAGAATATTGGTATCGTCACCCTTCAGGTATAGATCAATAGTTGCTTCAATTGCCCTTGTAATCAATTTCATACTCACTCATTTTACTATTAAAATGTAGTTTGTCAAACTACAATTTACTGTTAATTTGTAGTGTGGGAATTCACCCAGTTTGTTACCTGAAACAGCCAAAAATGCACCCGGTTTGTGACATGGGATCTGGAGATTATGTTTGAGTTTATAAAAAAGAGTGAAAGTGGACCGAAGGGGGCTCGAACCCCTGACCTCCTGCATGCCATGCAGGCGCTCTAGCCAACTGAGCTACCGGCCCAAGATTTCAGAGCTTGTAGTATACCATTTTACATTGAATACCTTGATCGAAAATATGGTATTTTTAACGTATCCCGCATTCGCACCCGAAGTGCACCACTTTGTTTGTTAACTACTAATTGATTG
>CAYNWG010000040.1:0-9232 GCA_964400865.1 uncultured Pseudomonadales bacterium | reverse complement strand
ATTGTCTTGCCATTGAAAAAGTTGAAGAACCTAATGCTGGGGAGATTATGCATCAGGGTAATTCTGACCCAGTGCCGTATTTTTTAATTCTAAAATTGATTAAAGCTGAAAACAAATAACGATTCAATCTTTCGTGGTAAAATGAGTTATGCCAGATTTTGTCTCAATTTTATCTCGCCCCGAAATATATGTGCTATTCCTGACTTGGAGTTTACTATGGAAAGGAATTGCCCTTTGGCAATCGGCAACTAGAAGACACTTAGTTTGGTTTATGATTTTACTTGTAATCAATACGTTGGGGATTTTGGAAATATTGTATATTTTTTACCTCAATCGTTGGGATTTAGATCAGGGTAGACTGCTTAAATATCTAGAAAAGAAGACTGCTAAAAAGTCTTAATCGTGCTAAACTTAATTTACTATGATTCAATCCGAAAACTCGGTAAGTAATGATATTGAAATTGTAAGTCCCCTCTCTCCCCAACCAGAACAAACTAACCCCAAAAACAAGCTTTCAAAAATTTTGTTTACACTTGGATTTTGTTGTGTGATTTTAGCAGTTGGTGGTTTGGGTCTCATGAGGTTGCTGAATAACAAACCGTTGATACAAAACAGTGTTCAAGATGTAGCAAGCACCCAAGGTACAACATCTCTTACCTTACTTTCCGATCAAACATTTACAGAATTTCAGCAGGTAGCAACTAAATTTTCGCCAGCAGTACCAGATTATACTGCCAAAGTTACTGATCTAACCAACCTAAGCAATTTTGAAACAAGTCTCAATACGCCATTTTCTGAGGCTCAAAAACAAACACTCGGTCAATCGCAATTTTTTATTACCCCCAATCTTGACAAGTTTTACGCCGATGATCCAAATGATCCAACCTCTCGTGCAGATGATTGGTCAAAGCTCTATCGCACAATTGGAGGGGGTAGTATCGCTAATCGCAAGCCAGAAAACGCCGTCTTTGTGTCAACCGACTATTTACTCCATGTCTACCATCGATTATTAGAAAAAGAATTTGAATACATAGAGCAGACTGAGTTTTATCCCAAACTTTCTGAAATGACGACTGCGTTGTTTGATCAAGCGGTGTTATTACAGAAGCAGGTCAAGGATGAGTCCGACAAGCAAAGCTATCAACGTCTAATTGCTTATTTAGGTGTGCCCAAGGTTTTGCTTGATACTGTTGCCGACGAATCGATTTCGGGATCAACAGTTGATACTTTCTCAGACACGCAAGAGAAAATTTTAATATCTGCCAGTCAAATAAAAGAAAAAGTTCCCGCTCAAACCTATGAACAGATTACCACTGAGTTGACTCGAATTATGTCTCACGACAAGATGGAAGTATCATCAATCTTTGGTGAGTTGTTGGCCGAAGAAGGCCTGATAACCGTGGAAGATTACACCCAATACTCTCCGAGAAGTCACTACAACAAAAATTCAGTCCTTAAATCATATTTCAGGTCTATGATGTGGTATGGCAGAACAAACTTTGTGATTTCTAGTGCTGATTTAACTAGAGATGCAATTAATCTAACTAACTTAGTACAACAGACGAACCAAATGGATAATTGGCTGGCGATCTATCTACCCACAACGTTTTTTGTTGGTAAGAGTGATGACCTAGGATTAACTGAGTATGGCGCAGCGATCAAACAATTGGGAACTACCGCTACTACTACCGATTCAATTGCCTCTGTCCAAAAGGTTTTAGAGAAGTATGAGGGACCCAAAATAATGTCATCAGCCATAATTGGCGATTCGGTTTGGGGACTAACTAAAGATGAATTACAACAAAAAACGAAGGGTTTTCGACTTATGGGACAACGTTTCACTCCAGATGCTTTTATTTTTACTTCACTAACCCAAGGCGATGAAAAACCTGATCCAGCCACGGGTGAAAAACTACCAAGCCAGACTACGGCACTGATGGTCATGAGTGTGCTTGGTAATCCAACGGCGGATCCCTTGGTGAATCAGTGGATTCAAAGCAATGCGCCCAATTCCACCAAAGTAATTCCAGCCAAACTGAGCGCGCTGAAACAACAATTTGCTGCATTGCAGACGAAGGATTGGACTCAAAATATTTACTGGAGTTGGTTATACACAATCAAAAGCCTCTTTCCAGGGTCGGGAGATTTGAATGGCTATCCAAGCTTTATGAAGCAAGAGGGGTGGAAGACTAAAAGTTTACTCACTTCGCTTGGATCTTGGACAGAATTAAAACACGACACTTTATTGTATGCCAAACAATCATATGCAGAAATGGGTGCCGGTGGTCCTGAAGATATTCCTCCAGTACCAAAAGGGTATGTAGAACCAAATATCGAATTTTATGATCGTTTAATTGCTCTGGTTGAGATGACAAAAACTGGTTTGGAAAAGTATGAAGTTTTGCCAACAGAATTTGTAGGTAGAAATGAAACATTTATCAAAGCACTTGAATTTTTTCGAGATATTTCGGTAAAACAGCTGCAAAATCAAATGATTACCGAAGATGAATTTGAACAACTGCGAATGGCTCCAGGAAATATGGATTACGTGATGAGCCCATTGCCAAATGAAGAGCAAATAGAAAATAACGCTCGCTCAGCGCTCATTGCTGACGTGCATACCGATGTTCCAGGAGGATCAATTTTGTACGAAGCGACTGGTATTCCTAATTATATTTACGTCGCTGTACAAGACGCTAATGGTACAAGATTGACCAAAGGATTAGTTTTTAATTACTACGAATTTACAAATTCCATCGGCGACCGGCTGACTGATGAAAAGTGGCGAGAGAGAAACTATACGCAAGATAAGAGTCAATTGCCTGCAATTCCAACTTGGGTCACTTCGATTGTTAAATGAAAAAACGATGGATATGGTTAGCGGCTATTTCGACAATTAGTCTAGTGGTAGTAGGTTTGTATACTATCAGATTGAAAACTCCGCCAGATGTTCTTGATAAAACAGAGGCTGATCGAGAATTGCTGGAAAGTTTTTACACCAACAAAACTGAGTATGAGAGCGCTTTTTCGTCAGTAAATAATCAGTCGACCAGAAAGGTGGCTGCCGGCATTGTTAGCCACCATTTTTTGGCAAAGGATTTGATTGCAGATTTTTTTGCTAGCATAGATCCAGCAGGTTTAGAAATCATTTACGTGGTAGGTCCAGATCACTTTTCTAAATTAGCTCAAGGTGATAATCAAGCAGTTACTAGTTTACTGAGTTGGCAAACACCATATGGGATCTTAGAGGCATATCGGGAAGAAATTTCAAAATATGCTAAGGATGGTGAGCTATCTATTAACGATCATGTTTTTAAAAATGAACACGCTATATATACGTTAGTGCCGTTTATTAAGCGAACCTTTCCAAACGTCCAGATTGTACCGATCGTTTTGGCAACAAAATTAAGTGATGAGGTTGCATATCAGCTTGGTCAGAAATTAGTATCGAAAAATGCAATATTAATAGTGAGCAGCGACTTTGCACATCAAGTATCAGAAAATGAGGCAAAATTGCTCGATAAAAAAAGTCTTGTTGCACTCAATCCAGCGAGCCTCGATACTCTGGATGAAGTTACCAATGACTGTAGGCAGTGTATCGCTCTGTTAGCTGGATACCTGTCAAATAAACAAACTATTATTGAATTGAAAGCGAATAAAACTTCAGCTGATTTTGGTGCTTTGCGTGAAGACGATTTAACCAGTTATGTTTCAGCGTATTATCTTACTTACTAAAAGGTCTGAGGAGTTGTCTTACAATCCAAACTAAGCCATTGGTAAAACTCTCAATTAGTTGATCAAGCGCTGGTTTGCGATCTTCCTCTCCCCTCACCCAAGCCGAAATAATTAACCACTTGTCTTCTTTGGGTAAGTAGGAGGAAATTACCTGAAATTGGCGTTGGTCAATGACGCGAATGAACTTTGATTTTCCGCCATCAATTTGAATCGTTTTGTCTGGATTCTGAAGTACCTGCTCAATTTTTTCTTGAGTCACGTATCGCTGTTGACTGCGATCCAACGCATGTTTGGTAAAGATGATTTGAGATTTTGAAATGGACATGATGAATCATAGTAAGTGTAGCATGCGAAATTGTATTGAAAAAAAACACTAAAAATACTTCTAGTGCGGACCCCCAATGTATGGGGGTCCGCACTTGCTAATATCAGATAATTCTAATCCAGAATCGGGAATCCCACCCGATCGAGTAGACCAACGTCAACTCCGTATGTTTCCAATACCTTCTCAGGTGATACGAGCGTCAAGGCGCTCGTGGAGAGAAAGTAGTGAATGCCATTTCCACTTGCCTGAGATGTTGGGTAGTAGAAACCTAAGGCCTTGACGCCAGGCAGACCGGTCAGATCAAGGAAATTGCGAAGCTCCATCACATCTGCGAGCCTTGGCTTGCCAAAGAAGCCATAGAACACTCCCCCGCCGTCGCCAATCTCAGCCGTGCCACTCCCTTCACTCGTTGTGACGGTAGAGGTCAGTTTGCCGATGCCACCAGCTGAGTAGATGGCAAACAACACGTCCTTAACCTCTTGGGAATGCTTATTTAGTTTCCCGTAGAGTGGAACCCAGTTTGTGGTCTCTACATAGTCAGCCTGCGCGGATGTCTTGCTGTATATGTAGATCGCAGTAGGTCGAGGCGAGAGTTGGGCGGCGAGGATAGACAGAGCGCGGTATGTGCCATCTGCCATTTTCCACTCTACACGCGACAGCGCTCCCTTCCCAATGGCGGGTGTGTTGGGCATAACCCCCCAAAGGTTTTGATAAGTG
This sequence comes from uncultured Pseudomonadales bacterium, assembly GCA_964400865.1. Taxonomy (GTDB): domain Bacteria; phylum Patescibacteriota; class Microgenomatia; order UBA1400; family PJMF01; genus DAOQVB01. The sequence goes on along the minus strand of CAYNWG010000040.1, from coordinate 4,455 downwards.
AACACGATATCGCCTGCAAACACGCCATTCCGGTATAACTTCATGCCAGATTGACGTCCGATTACCTCCCTTGGGCCATCTTCGTCGATTACCATCCAGCTCGGACCAGTGCTGGACAATACAGTTCTGGCTTCTTCGAGTGCTGCAGTTACTTGGCTAAATGCGTTTGTACCGTTTTCCCAAAATCCCCAGTCAGAGTACTCTGGAAATAGCTCAGACGCATTTTTCCACCAGGCTTGAAGGCCATAGGTCATCATGCCGTTATTTGAGAATCCCCACTCTTCCATGTATGTGGCATCCTTCATGACGAAGGCACCATCCTTGTAAGTATACTGTAAAACCAGTCTAGACCGATCTACAGTTGACCTTGGGGCCACAAAAAGGTGAATGAGTGACATTTCTGGAACTCTGAGGGTGATTCTCGCCTCAATTGGATTTCCGTCTGGGGCAAATACCATGGCTGAGGTTAGTTCTCCATTAGTCAGGTACTCTCCCCAACTGAACTTCAGCGTCTTTGCATTCTTCCCAGCTACTTCTAATATCTCTGACTGGATTGATCCAGCCCCTTCCCCTGTGTTACTGTACCGAACTTCCAGCAAGGGGTTTACGATTTCTAGGTCCTCTACCCCCACATTTTGAACAGTCACGGTGGTTTGCCCCCAGAGAGTTGAGGGCATCGGGAGATCTGCAACGAGAGGTGTTGTGCCGCAAGCCGATACGAGGAAGACGAGCAAAAGGGCTAGCGCAAGTAGTGTGGATCGCATGGTGTTTCTCCTTTGGCAAATACAGAAGTTTCTACTCCAAATTGAGTAGTAAATTAGATACTGAATTCAATACCTAAATCACTACTCAATTTGGTATCTGATATTTTTGTTAATGTGCACAAAAACAAAAAAAACCAAATGTACCACTGCATTAGTGGATTTTGGATTATTAGTTATTTTTGATAGTATTAAGTATATCAAAAATAGTCAGACATTGCAAGTTATAGGATACTATTGTATTGAATAGAAACGAAAATGCCCCGCCTTGTTGAAGGGAGGGGCATATTTCACTATCGCAAGTTATTGTTGAGGTTCGTTGAGGAACTTGGGCAGACCCTGAACCTCGATGCTTGTTACGTCAGTGATATCGTCGTAGAAAACGGAAACCCCCGTAACTATGACGGTATCTCCAATCTGCATTAAACTTGCAGACGGGAGCGAGGAGTCTACCCGAAAGACAATTCCAGCTCCTTTTGCTGAGGAAAGGGTAAAAAGAATTTCTTCACCACCCTCGCCAGTAGGAGCAGATAGTCGGGAGACTTTTCCGGTGATCTGATATCTCTCCGCACTTTCTGTTTGCAGAGTGTCGAGGCCAGATGAATCGGTAGCAATTTGCTGTCTTGCCTGTCGAAACAGTCTGTCGATGTCGGTTGAAATCAAGACCTTGTTCTGTTTCTCGGTATACCTGGTTTGCACCAGACTAAAACCGTATCCAGAACCAGCTCCATCGTCACCATTGGGACTTGGCCCGCCTCCATCTTGAGCACCACGGCCGACCAATATACAGTACCACCAGTCTTCTCCCAGGAGTCTTTGGAGTTCGCACTCCACTGGTTCGTAACCACCCGCCTTTATTGCAGTGCTCGCCTCGTCGATCAAGTCGTCGACTTTGCTTGCAATTCTGCCCTCCACCGCATAACGGACACTTTTTAAGGTGGTTGGATCGACGTAGATTATCTCCGTTAGGGACTGATCAGCACCGACGCTTGTAAAGGTGATTTGGTATTCCAGGTCTCCGCTTGGGCCAACTACGTCGTTTACCATGTCGACTTGCTTCTTACCAGCAAGCGATTTTGCCAAGATGAACGTGTCGTCCCAGTATGCATAGGTGGCCCACCACCCAGCATAGGTTGTGACCAAATCAATCGGATAGACTCGGTCTACCCACTCTGGCAACTCGTTTAGTTCCAGAATTTCCCCATTGCAACTCTGGGGGTCGAATAACATGACGCCGAAAACCTTCATGCCATCCACACCGACAACATGTCTGGTCAGTGCGGAGATGTAAAAGGGTTTCCAGCTATCGTCCATCTCCAACCTCGGCGCAGTTGCTCTAAACCCGGTACCGAGCAACTTTTGATATATCCGTCGATTTAGGTTTTCATTGAACCACGCATCTGGTACACACGTCATCGTGTAGCCAGGTCGAAAAGTTGTTGTTGCCGTGGGGTCTTCGGCATCCCTAACCATGAAGCCAGGAATCACGCTGCCGCGATTCCGGAAGCCTGCCCCATTAGACACGCCTAGGTCAGTTATGTAGTACCACTTACCTCCCACTCTGACCAGGTGAACGTTGCCTACGCCAAGGTAAGTGCCTATGTCGCCTTTCAGTTCCGCTGTAGCCTCGAGCTTAGCGGTGGAGGGGGCAACAAGCAAAAGCTCAGCTTTGCCAGTTTCCTCCCTTTCCGACGTAGCTTCTTCGACAGGAAGAAGCGCGGCCATCTTATCCCAAGCCGGATTATCTACCGGAGATCTTGGGGGTATAAAGAACAGCGCGACTATCACCAACAAGAATCCAAGTGCTAGAGTTATACTACCTAGCACAATCGCTCCCGAGAAATCTGCTTCGCTTTCACGGGAGTTCTCAGAGAACTGGCTGACTAGCATGGTGATGAAAAAGTTAATCACGCCTGCGATTATCAGATTCATGAACACCAATAACGTCCACCCTCCTGCCAGGAGGTGAGTGAACCACGGCATTCCGAAATAGATTATCGCGCCATTTGCCAAAAACGCGATAATTACCGTTGTAATGACTGTGCCCATGCCAACTTTTTTTGTTACTAGCTGGGCAACAATCGCCAGTAACATCGCGAATCCAGTGAAGCCAAAAATGTGCCACAACATATTAGTTACCTCCGGAAAGTGAGTGATAGCTGGCTATTTTCAGCCAGCTGAAAAGGAAGTTTAGACTTCACAGCTTCAAGGGTTTCTTCTGGAATTGTCTTCAGTGAAGCTACCCAGAGTTGACCTTTGCTGTCAAACACGAACACGTAGTCGGAATTACCGACCATAAACGGCTGAAACACATTTAGCGTGTACTCATTACCAGAATGAGAGAACGTGTTTCTTGTTCCTTCAAGCAATGTTGACTCGAAACCAATGGTGTTGGCTCGTTGCCATTTTACATTGCTCACGCCTTCGAAACTAAAAGACGATGTGCTACTGTAGTAGGCTGCGCCGTCTTTTAGCCAGGCTAGGTTGACCACATTTTGTTGCTGTCTGAGGGCTATGGCTTCTTCCGCCGATAACCATGAGTGTTGTTCCCAAAATGTGACTTCCGGTTTCAGTTCTGTTGTTGGCAATTTGGTTGGTATTTCAACCTGCCAATTGGAGTCCGCCATATCTGGTTTAGGACCCCAAAGCATTGAGAGATAGATTAGACTAGCTACCGCCCAAAAGCCAACGACTAGAAACGACACGATGAAAAACAACCGACCGCGCTTTTCTTTCAAGTTACCTCCAACCAACTATTCATAAACTTGCGACTTGTGAAAGAGCTGCTTTTTACTTCGAGTTTCAAGACATTTCCTGATATTGGGAAGCCTTAATTCTCTTCGCAAAAAGCGCTAAATCATATCATATATGATCATTATAAGTCAATATAAATATATATTATAAGATTAAATTAAACGAAAATGCCCCGCCTTGTTGAATGGCGGGGCATTACCTTAACCTCGAAAGTTAGTTAGCGCGAATTTTTGCCGAGTATCAGCCCGACAACTACGACTATCCCTAAGATAGCGGCGGCAAAAACTCCAGTAAAGAAAATCCCAACGAATGTGTACAGTGGTTGAGCCGCCCTGACTAGGTTCAGGCAAGCCTCTGTAGTCTGGGGTAGTGACTCGTTCTGCGTAGGGGGGGCGAGCTGATTGATGCTTGCCCCGACAACCTCACAGGACTTTTCGTTGATATGGCCGATAACTTCGCCGACCAACATACCAACGAGGATTACAGATACACAGGCGAAAACGAGCGCTAGTATCAGTAGCGCTATGTTTCGCCTTGCTTTTCGATTGACTTCCATGACACTCTCCTTGTTTCACGAAATCGGTCGAGGTTAAGGTGCTTAGAGCTCAAATTCTTCTGGAAGTTGCTATAACCTTCATTTGAATTTGTTCTCTCTATTACTTTCCAAAAGGTGAAAAGTAACAGGCAGAACAAAAACTCTGTTCAGATTTATATGACTATATTATAATAACATATTATCGGTCTAAATTCAAACATTAATCAGTTTTTCACCAACGAAAAAGCCGAGAGAGCTTGTCACGTACTTGCGTACGCTAGGTGTGTTGCTGGACTGTTGTCCAAACACACCGCTCATCTCGGCTTAATCGTCTCCTTAGACTACTTTCTAGTTCTTATCTCAAGCCACTGGTGTACTTGCCGTACCCGGTCTGACCAGGAGCGG
>CAYNWG010000039.1:0-9479 GCA_964400865.1 uncultured Pseudomonadales bacterium | reverse complement strand
ACCATCATTAGAGAAAAGGAATTATTAGTATGAAACAAATGATAGGCAAAGTCAGTTCTTTACCTGGAATTCAGACTGCTCGAGTTGACGTTAGTCGTCAGTGGACGCATCCACTGTATAAAAAGTCTGTAAAACGGACAAAGAAATATGCATGTCATTATGAAAAACTATCTTTGGTTGTTGGTGATTCAGTAGTGATTCAACCGTGTAAACCAATTAGTAAAACAAAACACTTTGTCATCATAAAAAAATCAGAAATGGAAGATAAATCATGATTCAGCTTCGGTCAGTACTACTAGTTGCGGATAATTCTGGTGCTAAAAAAGTTAGAACCATTCAGGTGTATGGTGGCTCAAAAAGAAACACAGGTTCTGTAGGTGATATTGTAATTGCATCAGTTATTCAAGCTGACACACAAGGAGCTATTAAACGTGGAGATAAAGTAAGAGCCGTGGTGATCAGAACTAGAAAAGAAGTGCGACGTCCAAATGGTGAATACATACGTTTTGATGACAATGCCGTTGTGATTATTGAATCAAGAACAAGTCCTAATCCCGTTGGGACGCGTGTTTTTGGTCCGATTGCTAGAGAAGTTAAGAATAGAGGATTTAATAAAATTGCTAGCTTGGCACCAGAGGTATTATGAAAATTCAAGTCAACGACATCGTTAAAATTTTAACCGGCAAAGACAAGGGTAAACAGGCAAAAGTTATGTCGGTTTTACCAAGAAGACAGATGGTTGTTGTTGAAGGTATAAATTTAGTGACTAGACACAGAAAACCGCAAAATGGCCAATCTGGTGAGCGCATTATTTTAACGAAACCAATGCATGTGAGCAAGGTTGGAATAATGAATGCTTCAGGAGAAGTGGACAGGGTTGGTTATAAAATCTTGAAAGATGGTACTAAAATAAGAATCTATAAAAAAAGTGGTGAAGAAATTGTAAATACGGTGAAACCAGAGGTAAAAAAAACCTCGAAACCTAACGCAAAAGTAACAAAAACTAACAAAGCTAAAAAGTAACGAGTATATGAAGATAACTAAAAACGATTTTACCACCACAATTGTGCCTCAGCTGATGAAAGAGCTTGGTATTACAAATGTATTTGCGGTACCAAAAATCAAGAAAATTACACTGAACATGGGTATAACCCAACCCCAAGATCCTAGAGCTAGAAAACCGATTATCGAAAACGTTCAAGCTCAATTTGCCCTAATTTCTGGTCAAAAACCTCAAATCAGTAAAGCGAGCAAATCAATTTCTGGTTTCAAACTGCGTCAGGGTGATCCCGTGGGCGTGATGGTCACATTGCGAGGTGATTTAATGTGGACTTTTTTACAGAAATTACTAATAGTGGCTTTGCCACGGGTGAAAGATTTTAGGGGAGTTGCCTCGACTGCATTTGATGGCAGGGGTAATTTTAGTATGGGTATTGATGAACAGATCATTTTCCCTGAGATAAATTATGATACAATCGACCGAATTCGTTCAATGCAAGTGGTGATAGTAACCTGTACAAACTCCGACGAAGAAGCGAGAGTTTTACTGCGTTTATTGGGTATGCCATTTGCCAAGGAGGAGAAAAATGGCTAAAAAATCAAAAATAGCAAAAGCAAAAGTATTACGGGCAAAACGTAGCGCTTTGTTGCTATCTGGTCAAACGAAAGTTAATAGAGTTTCCACCAGAGGAGAAAATCGCTGTAAAATTACTGGAAGACCCCGTGGGTATATGGGCTATTTTGGTTTAAGTAGACTAACATTCCGGGAACTAGCGCTCAAAGGTGAGTTGCCAGGAGTTGTTAAAGCAAGTAAATAAGTTAAAGTTATGACTGATCCAATCGCAGACCTACTAATTCGAATAAAAAACGCTCATCTGGCAAAGAAATCACAGGTTAGTATTCCTGATTCAAAAGTCAAGCGAGCAATTTTAAATATATTGTTAGCTGAAGGTTATATTGAATCATTTGTGGTGGCAGGAGAAGTGCCTAAGCAATCTCTCGAAGTGCAATTAAAATATGTCAAGAAACAAGCTGCAGTCAGTGGTGTGCGCAGACTTTCAAAACCCGGCCGTAGATTATATGTGACCGCCAAAGAAATACCACAAACCCTGGCAGGTTATGGATTAACGATTGTTTCTACGAATAAAGGAATCCTTTCTGATTCTCAAGCAAGAAAACAAAATTTAGGTGGAGAACTAATTTGTAAAATCTGGTAATTATGTCAAGAATAGGTAAAAAAAATATCAGCATTCCTAGTGGCGTCACTATCGACATTTCTCCAAAAGAGGTCGTTGTGAGAGGTCCAAAGGGCGAACAAAGAGTTGTGGTGCCAGAAGGTATCTCACTAACTAATCAGGATGGGACTCTGGTGGTAAGTCGAAAAAATGATACACGACAAATCAGGGCTTATCACGGACTGGTGAGAAACTTAGTTGCTAACGCAATTATTGGTGTTACTGATGGTTACAAAAAAACTATGAAAATGGTTGGTACTGGATATAGAGTTCAGGCCAAGGGTGCTGGCATCAGTTTAGCCGTGGGTTATTCACACACAGTTGAAGTACCAGCAATTACGGGTATTACTTTTCAAGTTGAAGGTAACGATACCATTCACGTATCCGGTATCGATAAACAACAAGTTGGGCAGGTAGCTGCTAATCTTAGGGCAGTACGTCCGCCCGAACCCTACAAAGGCAAGGGGATTCGATACGAAAATGAATTTGTAAAAACTAAACCAGGCAAGACTGCTTCGGCATAATAGCTTCGAGAGCACAACATGAAAAATACAAATTATCACGCCAATGATGCCAGAGCAAGACGAACGAAGAGGGTTCGAGCGAAGCTTTTTGGCACCGCTCAAAGACCTAGAGTGACTGTCTATCGTTCAAACCGCTATATTTCTGTTCAAGCTATCGATGACAACGCACAAAAAACTTTAGTTTTTGCCAAGGACGCTCAGCAGGCAGAAAAATCAAATAAGAAATCTGAGACCAAAATGACAAAAACCCAAAGAGCTACTGCGGTGGGAGAAATGATCGCTCAACAACTCAAAACAATGAAAATTCAATCAGTGGTTTTTGATCGAGGACCATATCGTTATCATGGTCGGATCAAAGCAGTGGCCGATGCACTTCGCGCACAAGGAGTACAAGTATGAGACCAAGTATGAGACCAAGACAATCATCAGATTCAAACGAATTCGAAGAGAAAGTAATTCAAATCTCTCGAGTATCAAAAAAAACTAAAGGTGGGAACCAAATTGGTTTTTCAGCGCTCATGGTTGTGGGTGATCGGAAAGGTCAGGTTGGAGTCGGTTTGGGAAAGGCACCTGATGTTGCCGCTGCAATTCGCAAGGGGGTCAAAAAAGCTAAAAAGAAAATGATCTCTGTTCCATTAGACGGCACCACAATTCCTTTTTCAGTCGATATAAAAAAAGGTGCAGGAAAAGTCTTACTTAAACCCGCTCCAAGAGGATCAGGTGTTATAGCTGGTGGACCTGTGCGCTCAGTTGTTGAGGCGGCAGGAATTAGAGATATTTCTAGTAAAATTCATGGTTCTCAAAATAAAGCATCAAGTGTTCACGCAACATTTGCCGCACTTAAGGAGATTGCGCGTCTCGTTGATTTGAAAGTAATTAAATTAAAATCAATTGCGCAGGTTGAAGCAGAAACCGAACAGAAATTTAAGGCAGAGATGGAACAAAACGCCGATCGAAAAACAGAAGCAAAGGTTGAAGAAAAGCGCATTGTTCGAAAAAAGCCTACAAAAAAATAATTGAGAAGCACTATGTCAAGGTTACAATCATTACTAGCAATTACTAAACGAACCAATAAGCGGGTTGGTCGAGGCTATGGATCTGGTAAAGGTGGTCACACCAGTACTCGGGGCATGAAGGGTCAAAACTCTCGTAATGGAGGTAAACGACCATTGTGGTTTGAGGGTGGTCAATTGCCACTGATCAAGCGTTTGCCAATGTGGCGAGGTAAAGGAAAGCTTGAGTCATTTGAAAGAACTGCAGCAGTGAGCCTTACTGAGCTTTCAAAGATGCAAGCCACCAATGTTTCTCTGGATACGCTGAAGCTTGAAAAAGTAATTGCTCAACGATTTCGAGGGGCGAAGGTGGTAGCCCACGGTTCTGTAAAAAGACCGATGGTTGTTACTGGTTTGAAGGTAACTCAACTAGCGCGCCGTTTGATTGAAAAAGCGGGTGGTTCTGTGGTAGAGTAAACACCTTAATGCAAAGGCTAACTAATCTCCTGCAAAAAATGTGGCACACCAAGGCTTTGCGGAAAAAGCTACTATTTACTGCTGCTATATTTTTGTTATTTCGTTTTTTAGCCCACGTGCCACTTCCTGGAGTAGACTTATTAAAATTGGGTTCTATTTTTGAAAATAACCAATTTTTAAACTTACTAAACATATTTTCTGGGGGAACCCTTTCTAATTTTTCGATTGTGGCGGTTGGTATCAACCCGTATATTACTGCTTCTATTATTATTCAATTAGCCACTATGGTTTTCCCCAAGCTGAAGGAAATTCAAAAAGATGGAGAATCCGGTAGAGAAAGAATTAATCAATATACACGTCTCGCTTCGGTACCTTTAGCAATCATTCAAAGTGTTTCGGTCTTAACTTTGCTTCGATCGCAAGAACTTATTCAAATTGATAATCCCCTGCTACTTGTAGGTTTAATAGCTACGCTTGTTGCTGGTTCAATGATTGTCCTTTGGTTGGGAGAACTTGTTTCTTTATATGGTATTGGCAATGGTATATCAATGATTTTATTGGGAGGTATTCTCAGTCGGTTACCCGTGACAGTTGCAGAGTTATTTACCACCGGTTCCGGAGACCAGAGTTTTACCGCCCTAATTATTTTAACTTTATTTATCGTAATTATCGCCATGGTTGTATTTATGAATGAATCAGTGCGAAAAGTAACAATTCAATATGCAAAGCGTCAGAGGGGCAGCAGGGTTTATGGGGATTACATGACTCATTTACCGATTAGAGTCAATGTTTCTGGGGTAATGCCAATAATTTTTGCACTCTCCATTATGATAGCTCCATCATTTATTGGCAGGTTATTGGTTGCTTCTCAACAAGTTCAGCTCGTAATACTTGGTCAAAAATTACAACTTTGGTTTGCGCAAAGCAACCCTGTGTATATAGTGAGTTATTTCTTAGTGGTTTTCTTCTTCTCATTCTTTTCCGCTCTCATCTTTTTTAATGCCGAAGATCTGTCGTCAGAATTGAAAAAAAGTGGGGCTTTTTTACCAGGAGTCAGACCTGGTGCAGCGACAAAAAAATATTTGGAATTTGTAGTTAACCGTATTACGTTGGCAGGAGCTTTCTTTTTAGGATTTGTAGCGATTTTGCCATCTTTGGTACAAAATGCGACTGGCATTCAATCGCTCGCCTTGGGTGGGACGAGCGCTTTAATCGTTGTCTCTGTCATACTAGAAACAGCAAAACAAGTAGAAAGTATGCTCGTTGAGCAAAACTACGACCAATACCGGTAAAAGATAAGGAGACAACTATGAGAATTATCCTCATTGGAATTCAGGGAGCTGGCAAATCAACTCAGGGAAATTTGTTGGCCAAAGAATATAGTGTGCCCTATCTTTCTTCAGGTCATATCTTTCGTGAAATGGCAAAGGAGAAAACACAACTTGGTCGTTGGTTAAAAGAAACACTCAATTCCGGCGCATTAGTTCCAGACGACACAACTTTAGAAATAGTTTTAACCTATTTAGAGAAACCTGAATATATTAGTGGTTATATCTTGGATGGTTTTCCTCGCACGGTTCCACAAGCTAAAGCCTTTAATGGCGCAGTGGATTATGTGGTATTTTTAGCAGTTTCGGATAAAGAAGCGTTGTGGAGAATTTCTGGCCGAAATGACGTACGCGAGGACGAAACTCTTCAGGCGCTGAGAAAACGCATCCAGTTATTTCACGAAATGACTGCTCCAGTGGTTGAATATTATCGGGGAGAAGGAAAACTAATTGAAGTAGATGGAGAAGTGGAGGTCGACGAGGTGTTCTCTCAGATTAAGACCGCTATTGTAAATAAAAGTAAATAGTTAATCATCTTGTGCCAACTCGAGAAACTGCAAAATCATCTATCAGCCGAATAGAGGCAATGAGAGTTGGTGGTGCTGCATTGGCTCAAATTAAGTTTAAATTGCGAGATTTTGCCCAATTAGGCGTTTCTTTTATCGATATTGAAAAACAAGCTACCACTCTTATCATAGCTGCAAATATGCAACCAAGTTTTTCTACGGTTCCTGGATACCACTGGTCAACCTGTATTATGAAGAATGACGCATTGTGTCATGGCATACCCGATGATCAACAAATTGCCGATGGAGACATAATCACTATCGATGTGGGATTGATCAATCAAGGCTTTCATTTAGACACCACGATTAGTTTTGGTGTCGGAGAAATTACTACTAAACAACGTAGGTTTTTAGAAATTGGTCAAAAATCATTAACCAAGGCTATTGCGTCTGCAAGAGTTGGTCAATCGGTTTATCAAATTAGTCGTGCAATGGAAAAAGTGTTGCTCGAAGAAAACTATGGAGCTGTGTATCAGCTTACAGGACATGGGGTGGGAAAAGAGCTTCACATGGAACCAACCATACCTTGCGTTGCTAACCCAGAGGACCGTATGGTACGGCTAACTGAGGGTCAGACCCTAGCAATAGAGGTCATGTATGCTATGGGAAACCCGCAATTGGTAGTTGATGCTGATGAATGGACCTTCAGAACAAAAGATGGTTCACTAACCGCAATGTTTGAGGAGACGGTGCTGGTAACTGCACAGGGACCAGAGATACTGACAAAAGGCCGATAATTTGATATACTACTCCCCTTAAAACAATGAAATAATCTATGGGTAAAGTTCAAGAACACAAACGATCAGCTAAAGCTCGGAAGCAAGTTGACACAACAACTGAGCGTTCCGATAGACCAGACCGATTTGAAGTTGAGGGTGTGGTTGAATCGTGTTTGCCTAACACCATGTTTCGAGTCAAAGTAACAGATAGTGTAGCCAAACCGATGATTGGACGACTACTGTTGGGTACGCTTGTCGGTAAGATGAGATTGTATCGAATTCGAGTAATGCCAGGCGATTCTGTGCGCGGCTATGTATCAAAATATGACCTCGAAAAGTGTAAAATAACCTATAGATCAACAAAAACAGATTCGCAGTAAAATTGGGTCTTTTCAATTTACGCCAAGACTGGTATAGTTCAGGCCTGTTTTTGAGTCAAGCATATGAAAGTAAGATCGTCAGTAAAAAAACTCTGTATTCAGTGTAAGATCATTCGCCGCAAAGGTGCGGTACGAGTTATTTGTAAGGGTAACCCAAAACACAAGCAGAGACAAGGATAAACATACATGTCACGCATACTTGGAGTAGATTTACCGGAACAAAAAAAGATAGGCTTTGCTCTTCTGAGCATCTTTGGAGTGGGTCGCAATCGATCCACCCAGGCACTCAAAGAAGCTAATATCGATCCAGAAAAAAGAACTCGAGATCTTACTACATTAGAATTAAGCAGAATTCAGAGAGTCTTGGAAAGATTCAGATTGGAAGGTGATCTTAGAAGAGAAGAAAGTGATAACATTGACCGCCTCATCAGAATTCAGTGCTATCGAGGCAAGAGACATCAGGCGAAACTTCCAAGCAGGGGTCAGCGGACTAGAACGAATGGACGCACTGCTCGAGGTGGTGGAAAGAGGAGAACTGTTGGCTCACTTACCAAGGAACAAGCAACCAAGATAGAAACAAAAGAAAAGTAATCAACGGAATCAGAGCGTATGGCAAATACAAATAAACCAGCTGCAAAAAATAGAAAAAAAGCGACGAGAACTGTGCCTGAAGGCAAACTGTACGTCACGGCTACTTTTAATAGTACGCTGGTTAGCGTCACAGATGAAAAAGGTAATGTTTTATGTTGGTCTTCAACTGGTGAGTCTGGATTCAGTGGATCAAGAAAATCCACACCGTATGCCGCCACCATCACGATGGAAAACGCCATCAATAAAGCGCGACAATTTGGCATGAATACAATGGCTGTGTTTATTAAAGGTCCAGGACCTGGCAGGGACGTAGCCCTCAGAGTACTACGAGCACAGCGAATCAGAGTTACTCAGATAGTAGACCAAACACCCATGCCTCACAATGGTACTCGGCCACGTAAGGCAAAACACAATAAATAATAAAGTTATTTTATGGCAAGATATATTGGACCAAAAAACAAGCTAGCAAGAAAAATCGGTGAAGACCTGGGTCTTCGTACCAATCCTTTAAAAGTGGGTAAACGGTTGAATATTAGACCTGGTCAGCACGGCGCAAAATCACGTCGAAAACAATCAGATTATGCGATTCAACTCAAAGAAAAACAAAAAGTCAAATACATCTATGGAATATTAGAGCAACAGCTCAGAAAGTTGTATACAGAGGCCAGTCAAAGAAAAACTGCAACTGGCGCTACTTTGCTTTCTTATTTGGAAAGAAGACTGGATAATGTTTTGTATAGAATTGGTTGGGCGCCAACTCGGGCAGCTGCAAGACAGATTGTTAATCATGGTCACGTACGAGTGAATTCAAAAAAAATGAGCATACCCTCTTATCGAGTGCAAGTGAATGACGTGGTTTCATTAACTGAGTCGGCGCTGCACATTCCAACAGTTGAAGCGCTATTAAAAGATGGAGTTTCGAGAGTGGAGTGGCTTGAAAGAAAAGCCCATATTGGTAAAGTAGTCAGAACTCCACTCCGCAATGATATACAAGAAAAAATCGAAGAACAATTAGTAATCGAATATTATAGTCGTTAATTGGAGCATGTATGCAAGATAATCAATCAACAATCAATTTTTCTATTACAGAAAAGGTTCTAGAAACTAACCATTCTCAGGTAATCATTGAGCCGTTAGAACAGGGCTATGGCCACACATTGGGCAACTCTTTACGTCGCGCATTGCTCAGTTCCTTACCTGGTACTGCATTCACAACTGTCAAGTTTTCCGATGTTGACCATCAATTTTCGACACTTCCTGGTGTTAAAGAAGATGTGTTGGAAATCACATTAAACTTGAAGTCAATTAGTCTTAATTCATTAACTGAAACTGGAGGCGTAGCTAGGCTTTCAGTAGTTGGCCCTAAGAAAGTGACGGCCGCAGATTTAGTTTGTGAGGCAGGCCTAGAAGTTGTTAGTCCAGAACAACATATTGCTACAGTCAGTAAGGGTTCGAAGCTCGAATTAGAACTAATTGCTGAGCGAGGCTTGGGTTATGTTTTGGCAAAAGATCGTCAAACGAACACGATTGGTGAGATTATGCTTGACGCATTGTTTTCACCAGTTGTTAAAGTCTCGTACAAGATAGAGTCCACTCGTGTAGGACGACGTACAGATTTTGATCGGTTATTGCTAGATGTTGTGACTGATGGTTCGCTTAAACCGCTCG